>SHVE01000005.1 GCA_009694365.1 Thermoleophilia bacterium
CCCTGACCAGGGGCACCTGGGTCATCACCACCACTGCGCGCATTCCGACCGCAACGCCTGCGACCATTATCAAGCGGGTGCGCGTGGCTCCCCGAGCGGCCGCCGCCAAGTAGTCGCGGGGCGCTCGCGGGCGTAGGGAGCGTGGCGGAGGTCATCGTCACCACGAACCTCGCCGGTGTTTTCGGGGTCTTGGGTGCAGTGCTCGTGGCCCGTCTGCTCCTGAGTACCTTCGACATCGGGATGATGGGTAACGAAGCGATCGCCGGACTCGGCGGCATCGCGGGGCCGTGCGCCTTCGTTCAGCCGTGGGCGGGCGCCGTTATCGGTCTGGTGGCTGGCTGCGTCATGGTTCCCACGGTGCTGACACTTGACCGGCGTCGCATCGACGATCCCATTGGTGTCTTCGCCGGTCACGGTATGGGTGGCATCGTCGGGGTGCTGGCAGCGGGGGTCTTCACCACAACTGACGCCGCCGCGGCGCTCGGCGGTCGCGCGGGGCTCATCTACGGCGGTGGGTTCGCCCAGCTCGGCTGGCAGGTCGTCGGGGTCGTGAGCATCGGTGCATTCGCCTTTGTCACCGGCTATGCCGCGTTCTGGCTGATCAAGGTGACTATGGGACCTAGTGCTTCCGAGGCGGATGAGTTGGCGGGTCTCGACATCTCCGAGCACGGTATGTTCGGCTACCCCGAGCGGTTCATCGAGCTTGTTGGCGCGGATTTTGAGGATGTCGGATCGCACGACGTCACCACTGGAGGTGGTGACGTCGCCCCGGGGAGATAGGTCCCCCGGCGCGGCCGACGGAGATCGCTAGGCCGAGACCTCGGCCACGTCGGACTCGTGTTCGGGGAGGTTGCCGGTGAGCAGAAGGGCGCACACAATGGTCGCGACGGCGAAGATTCCGGCGGCCCACCAGAAGGCGGTGGCGTAGCCCTCCACCGCCGCATGGGCCCGGGACACAGGAGACTCGTGGCCTCGGGAACTGACGAGGAACCCGCTGACGGCGGTGGCGAAGATCGTGCTGAGGAATGCCGTTCCCACCGATCCCCCCACTTGCTGGGTCACGTTGACCATGGCCGATGCGACGCCCGCGTCATCGGTCGTCACGCCCATCGTGCCCACCTCGAACGAGACGGCGAACACGAGCCCAAGCCCAAGGCCGGTGATGATCAGGCCTGGAAGCACGTGGGTCGCGTAGCTGGTGTCGATGCCCACCTGGGTGAGGAGGAGGAGTCCGATCATCCCGAGCACCATTCCCGATGTGATGGGGATGCGTGGCCCGAATCGCGGGAGGATGATCGCGGTGGATGTCGTCGCCGTAAGCATGATCGCGCCGATCATCGGGAGGAAGGCGAGACCCGTCATCACCGGTGAGTAGCCCAACGTCGCCTGGAGGTAGTACGTGAGTAACAAAAAGACGCCGAACAGGGCGGCGGATGACAGGGAGAGGCCGAGGTAGCACCCCCCGCGGTTCCGGTCGAGGAGAACTCGCATCGGCAGGAGTGGGTGCGGCGTGCGAATTTCGATCATCACGAAGGTGGCGAGCAGCACCACGGCACTGACGAGCAGTCCAACGGTGATGGGCGCCCACCATCCGTCGGCATCGGCCCGGGCGAATCCGTAGACGAGTGCCAGCAGGCCGAATGCGGACGTGAGGACCCCCGGCAGGTCGAGGTGGGCCTCTCCTCGGCGTGTGTGCACGAGAAGGAGAATGGCCATGATGGCGGCGGGGATGGCGAGGATGAGATTCACCCACAGGCACCAGCGCCACGAGAAGTACTCGGTGAGTACTCCGCCGAGGAGTAGGCCGAGGGCACCCCCGCCGCCGGCAATGGCGCCGTAGATCCCGAATGCCGCGCCGCGCTCCTTCGCATCGGTGAACGTGGTGGTGAGGAGCGACAGGGCGGCGGGGGCGAGCAGAGCACCGAAGGCGCCCTGGAGGGCGCGGGCGATCACAAGCACTGTGAAGTCCTGGGCGATGCCGCCGAGGGCCGATGCGACAGCGAACCCGATCAGCCCGACCACAAACATCCGCTTGCGCCCGAGCAGATCGCTGAGGCGCCCACCGAACAGCAGGAGGCTGCCGAAGGCCAGTGCGAATGCGGTCACGATCCATTGGCGGTTGGAGTCGGAGAATCCGAGATCCGCTTGGGCCGAGGGCAGGGCGATGTTGACAATCGTCGCGTCGAGCACAACCATCAACTGGGCCAACCCCAGCACGGCGAGGATCGCCCACCGGCGGCGGTAGTGCGGGTTGGGGTGGTGTCCGACCACAACCGCGCTTGCCATGCGTCATCCTCAGGTGGCCCAAGCCGCGGCCGGGTGGCCCGTGGCTCCTCGCGGCAGGGTAGCGTCAGTGGCGTCATTCCCCGGTGAGACCGGACGATGCCGTGCAGGCCATGCACCGAGTGAGGGACGGGTCGGCGTGTGATCACTCTCGGAGCCCCGGCAGCGTGCGATTCGCCCGGGGCCGTCCCTACCCGCCCTGGCGAGATGTTCTTCATCGTGGTGATGGCGGTAGCCGGGGTCTCCGTTCTCGTAGCACCGCTGTGAACCGACGACTCCACCGAGCCGGAGACGGCCCTGATCGGGTGGGGCCAAGCGGAGATCCGGACCGGGGCGACGGAGCCGTGAGCGCAACTGATGCGGCGGTCGGCTTTACACGCGCCGCTCGCGTGCATGGTGGTGATTTCCCCTGGCATGCCACGGACCGAGTGGCCGTGGCGATGGGTGAGTCCTGACGCCGCGATGATGACGACCCGCTGGGAGCGACGGCTTCGCTTGGCCTCAGCGCGACCGGGCGGATTCCAGCGAACGTCGCGACGCCGAGGAGGATCGGGGTGTTGATGCGCCCACGGTCACGGAACGGGGGACGGTGGGTCGCCGATCACGACGAAAATGCGAGGGAGGTGACACTCAGTGGCACGCCTGCCGCGTCCGTGGCCACTCGCAGTGGTGGAACCGGGGCCGTGGCGATTCCGACCGGCGGATGGCCGTGGAAACGACGCGGGCCCCTCCGAAGAGGGGCCCGCGGTTACCTCAGATGGGCGCCGTACGGCGTCCACGGCTTAGACGGCTGTGACCGCCTGCGCCTGAGGACCCTTCGGGCCCTCTCCAGCGGTGAAGTTCACGCGCTGGCCCTCCTCGAGGGATCGGTAGCCCGAACCCTGAATCTCGGAGAAGTGCACAAACAGATCCTTCCCCCCGTCATCGGGGGTGATGAAGCCGAAGCCCTTCTCAGCGTTGAACCACTTGACGACGCCTTCCGGCACGTTTTCCACCTTGTCCGGCGAGGATTGCCACTGCTCGTCGAACTTGGGTACCGACGGCCTGCACGTCCACGCATTTCCGCCCCTCACAGCGAGAGGCACCCCTAACGCTAGTCATATGATCGGGGTGTAGGCCCAATTGTGCGGTCCGGTGGCCTCCGGGGCGGTAGGGAGACGTGCCAGTTCCGGTCGGGCGTACGTGTGAGTTGCACCCATCGGTCGCTACCCGGAACCCCATTCGGACGGCGACGGACGGCGTGGTCGTGGTCCTCATGGGGAGGCGTCGAGAGCAGGGCCGCTCCAATTGGTAAGTGTCAGACACATAGCAATTGCCTTGGGTCCGGTTGCCACCGGCGTTACTTGTCACGCGTCCTGATGAACGCGGTCAGGCCGAGGGTGCCCACCGCTGACAGGCCCATGCGGCGGTAGAAGCCGTCGGCATCGTGCTCGGCGATGAGGACCTGGTGGTGGAAGGTCGTGAGCGGGTAGTGGTCGAGCGCGGCACACAGCAGGCGGCTGCCGATGCCCTGACGGTGGAACTCCGGCACCACCAAGATGTCAGCGATGTAGACGGCGAACGCACCGTCGCTCATTGTGCGGATGAAGCCGACGATCTCGTCGTCCGTCACGGCCACGAGTGCGAGGTCGGCGCGGTCGAGGGCGATACGGAGTCTCCCGGGCTCGCGGGCGTGGCTCCAGTTGTTGGCGGCGTACACGGCGAGGATCCCCTCGAAGTCGGCGGCCATGCCCGCCGCGCGGATCTCTGTGCGGGCGCGGAGCGTTGTCACCTGCCGCCTCCTTCGGGAGTTGGTAACGTCGCGCGCCGATGACTTCACCGCCGAGCGAATCTCCGGAACGGTACGACCCGGCGGCGACGGAGGCCCGATGGCAGGCCGTCTGGACGGCCGAGAGGGCGTTCCGGGCCGAGCCCGTTGGGCGAGATGGCGGTTCCGCGGTCATCCCCAACGTCCCGAAGTCGTACGTGCTCGAGATGCTCCCGTATCCCTCGGGCGAGATCCACATGGGGCACGTCAAGAACTACACCATGGGTGATGTGGTGGCCCACTTCCGCCGTCGCACGGGGCACGTGGTGTTTCACCCCATGGGATACGACGCTTTCGGCCTGCCGGCCGAGAACGCGGCCATCCGTACGGGGGAGCCGCCGGCCGAAGTGACGGCCCGCAACATCGCGAGCATCCGCACCCAACTGCAGCGCCTGGGCTTCTCGATCGACTGGGAAACCGAGATCTCCACGGCCGATCCCGAGTACTACCGCTGGACGCAGTGGATCTTCCTCCGATTCCTCGAGGCGGGGTTGGCGGAGCGCCGCGAGGCGGCGGTCAACTGGTGCCCAACGGACCAAACGGTGCTCGCCAACGAGCAGGTGGTGGACGGTCGCTGCGAGCGTTGCTCGGCGCCGGTGGAACTGCGTCAGCTCCCCCAGTGGTTTCTGCGCATCACCGACTACGCGCAGGCGCTGCTCGACGACATGGACCTGCTGGAGGACTGGCCCGAGCGCGTGCTCACCATGCAACGCAACTGGATCGGCCGTGCGGTGGGTGCCCGGGTCCGGTTCCGTCTGGACGACGACGAGACGGTGATCCCCGTGTTCACCACACGCCCCGACACCCTCTACGGCGCGACTTTTTTCCTCATGGCACCCGAGCACCCGTTGGTACCGCGCCTTGTCGAGGGACGTCCGGAGCAGCCCGCGGTGACGGCCTACGTGGGCACGGCCGCACGCATGGCGGTCGCCGAGCGCAGCGGTGCCGAGCGTCCCAAGACGGGCGTGTTCACCGGGCGATACGTCACCAACCCGGTCACCGGGGTGCCGATTCCCGTGTGGGTGGCCGACTACGTGCTCATGGATTACGGCACGGGCGCGATCATGGCGGTGCCGGGGCACGACGAGCGCGACTTCACCTTCGCGAGGGCACACGACCTTCCGGTGGTGCGCGTGATCGCCGAGGACGGCGTGGGCGCCGACGCGCCGCTGGACGCGGCCATGACCGGGCCGGGCCGAATGGTGAACTCCGACGCGCTGGATGGCATGGAGGCGCCGGCGGCCGGGGAGCACGTCTGCGCGTGGCTCGCCGAGCGTGATCTGGGCGAGGCCACGGTGGGGTACCGCCTGCGCGACTGGCTCATCTCGCGCCAGCGGTACTGGGGCGCCCCCATCCCGGTGGTCAACTGCGCCGAGTGCGGTGTGGTGCCGGTGCCCGATGACCAGCTGCCGGTGCTGCTGCCACATGTGGACGACTATGCGCCGAGGGGCCGGAGCCCGCTCGCCGCGGCGACGGACTGGCTGACCACCACCTGTCCGTCGTGCGGTGGCCCGGCCACGCGCGAGACCGACACCATGGACACGTTTGTGGACTCGTCGTGGTACTTCCTCCGGTACACGGCGCCCCACTACTCGAAGGGTCCGTTCTCACGCGAGATCGCCGACTACTGGCTTCCCGTCGATCAGTACATCGGCGGCGTCGAGCACGCGATCTTGCACCTGCTCTACGCGCGCTTTGTGACCAAGGTCCTCAACGACCTCGACCTCGTCAGCACGCGGGAACCCTTCGCCCGGCTGTTCACTCAGGGGATGATCCACCACCAGGGCGCGAAGATGAGTAAAAGCCGCGGCAACGTCGTGCCCCCCGATGAGATCGTCCAACGCTTTGGGGCCGACACCCTCAGGCTCTACATCCTGTTTATGGGTCCCGCCGCCGACGACGCCGAGTGGAGCGACACGGGTGTGGAGGGCCAGCACCGGTTCCTAGGTCGCATCTGGCGCCTTGTGCACGGCCTCCCCGAAGGAATCGGGGAGGGGTGCCCCACCCATGCCGAAGTGGTCGACGATCCGGCCGCGCTCGCACTCATGCGCAAGGCCGCGGCCACCGTGGCCAAGGTCACTCAGGACATCGGCGAGCGCTTCTCGTTCCACACGGCTATCTCGGCCGTGCAGGAATTGGTCAACCACGCCACGCGCGATGTGTCGGAGGGGACGCTCGAATCGGCGGCCGGGGGTCGTGCGCTTCGACACGCCGCACGGACCACGGTGTCGCTCATCTTCCCGTTCGCCCCGCACATCGCATCCGATCTCTGGGCGACCATGGGGGGTGAGCGTCTGTGGGTGGAACCGTGGCCCGAGGTCGATCCGGCGTTCCTCACGGCCGATACCGTGACCGTCGTGGTGCAGATCAACGGCAAGGTGCGCGACACGGTGAACGTGGCGCCCGGCATGACCGATGACGCCCTCGCCCAGATCGCCATGGCGCTGCCCAAGGTGCAGGCCGCGCTCGGCGGTGCCGAGCCCCGGCGCACCATCGTGGTGCCCGGAAAACTGGTCAATCTGGTGGTGGGCGGCACGTAGCCGACATACGTGGGGTCCGGCACGCGCCGTGCGCCGCGCGTGCCGGTGCCGCGCATAGCGTGGTCCCATGCACGCACTTCTGCCATGGCTCCGGCGATCGGGCTGGATGTATGTGCTCCTTGCCTTGGTGCTCGCCGTGGTCGCATGGCGCTCGCTGGGGGGTGAGGGCAACGCGGAGCCGGCCCCGGCCGCTGCGAGTGTGGTGCGCAGATCGGAGCGTCTGCACCTCACCCTCGTGTATGTGACGGGCGAGGTGCGGCGTCCTGGCGTCTACCGCGTGGGCGGCGACCTCCGGGTGATCCAGGCGGTACGTGTGGCCGGAGGGCCGACGGCGCGGGCAGACATGACCCATCTCAACCTTGCCGCCCGTATCGTGGATGGACAGCAGGTGATCGTGCCCGCCAAGGTTCCCCGCGCAGTGGCAATCGCGTCGGGGGGTCGGGCGACACCCTCCGCACCCTTGAGCCTGTCATCTGCCACGCAAGCCGACCTCGAGGCGCTGGACGGGGTGGGTCCGGCTCTCGCCGCCCGCATCATCGTCTGGCGGGATTCCCACGGTGGCTTCTCATCCGTGGATCAACTGGACGAGGTGTCGGGCATTGGGCCGGCGCGAATGGAAACCCTGCGGCCGATCCTCACGCCGTGATCCGCCGACGCCCCGGGCGTGCGCTCGCCGTGGTGCCGTTGCTCATTCCGGTGGCACTCGTGGTGGGGTTGGTCGTCGGGTCGTGGGGCGTACCCGTGGCGCTGGCAGCCGCAGCTGTGGTGGGTCTGGGGGTCGTCGGTGCGGTGTCCGTCCGACGGGGGCATGCGACGGAGGCCATTGTCACGGTGGCCCTCGCGATGCTTGTCGCGGGGGCGGCATGGGGATCGATGCGCGTGGTTAGGACCACGCCCCTCGCGGTGAGCCACCCGGGCGAGGTATCCGGTGAGGTGGTGGTGGACTCTCCTGCGGTTGCGGGGGAGCATGGGGTGCGGGCGCGGGTGGAGGTACGCCGCCTACACGGTCCCGGGGCCGTGCCGCCCGGTACGCGCCTGCTTCTCGACCTTCCGGCCGCTGCGGCCCGACCCGGGGTGGGGTACGTCATCCGGTTGTCCGGCACCGTGTCGGTCGCGCGCCGGCCGGGGTCACCGGCGTGGTGGGACGCGTGGCTTCGACGGCAAGGGATTTCGGGACGTCTGCGCGCGGGGTCGTGGACCGCCACCGGAACCCGTGGGGGCCTCATGGGGGCCCGGGACGCGCTGCGTCGAATCGCCGGGGCCAACGTGGCCGCCGGATTGTCGGGTGACCGCGCGGCACTGGTACACGGAATGGCGCTGGGCGGTGGCGCGGGGCTGTCGGAGGAGGCCGCCGGCCGCATGCGCGATTCTGGTCTGTGGCACCTGTTGGCCGTGAGTGGGCAAAACGTGGCGGTTATCGGGATCGGCGTATCGGCCGTACTCATGGCGATGGGTATGGCCCGGCGAGGGCGAATCATCACGGCGGGCGTTGCCATGGCGGTCTACTGCGTCGCGTGCGACGGGGGTGCTTCGGTGGCGCGTGCCGGCCTCATGGGGGCCGTGGCGCTCATGGCCGATCTCCGCGGTGGGCACCGCGCCCGGTGGCATGCGCTCGTGTTTGCGCTGGCCGTGCTGCTTGCCATCGATCCGCTGGCAATCAGTGATCCGGGGCTGCAACTGTCGTTCGCCGCCGTGGTGGGGCTGTTCATCATTACCCCACCCGTGGCGGAGTGGCTGCGGGGGTGGGTCCCAGCCCGGGTCGCCGATCTCCTCGCCCAGTCGGTGGGCGCGGGGCTGGGCACGGCGCCCGTGCTGGCATCGGGGTTCGGTGGCATCTCCACCGTGGGGCTGCTGGCGAACCTCATTGCCGTTCCGGTGGCGGGACCCGTGGTGGTTATCGCCCTCGCGGGGACGGTTGCGAACATCGTGTGGGCCCCGGTGGGCCGGTTGCTCGCCATGCTGGCCGCTCTCGGGGCGGGAATCGTGATGCTCGTGGCCACCGTGTCGTCGGCCATCCCGGGCGCGATCACGTCCGTGCCCGCGTGGTCGGCAGTGCCACTGGTCATCGTCGCCGGCGTTCCGCCCCTCGTGTGGTGGTGGCTCCGACGCATTCCGGGCCAGGGGTCCGTGCGGTTCGGCCTCCCGCCGGGCTGCGTTCGGGTGGCAGTGCTGTCGGTGGCCGTGCTCGTGGTATGTCTGGTGCCCGGGTTCCGCGGCGGTGGTGGGTGGCCACCACCTCCGGGTGTGGGATTGCGCATGCTGGACGTGGGGCAGGGCTCGGCGATTGTTCTCCGGTCGGGTTCACGGGCCGATGTGCTGGTGGATGCCGGACCCCCGGGTGACCCGGCACCGGCCCTGTCGGGGCTCGAGGCCATGGGGGCCACGGCCCTCGGCGCACTGGTTCTGTCGCATGGCTCCGCCGATCATGCGGGCGGCGCGGAGGATGTGCTCCGGAATCTGCCCGTGGGCCGCCTCGTACTTCCGGAGCCGGACGCGTCGGCGCCCATAGTGCGGCAGTTGGTGCGGGTGGCGCGCGAGCACGGCGTACCGGTCGCCTGGGCATCGGCCGGTACTGAGATATCGGTGGGGGCGTGGACCGTGGAGGTGGTGGGGCCCGTCGGCACGCGCTCGATTGTGGAACCCAACGACCGGTGCCTCGTCGTGGTGGCCCGTGCCCGCGCGATGACGGCCCTGCTTCCCGGTGACGCCGAGAGCGGAGTGCTGCGGCAACTCGCGCTGCCCTCGGTGGACATTTTGCAGGTGTCGCACCACGGGTCGGAGGATTCCGGCCTGCCCGAGGTGCTTGCGCGCGCGCGTCCCCTCGCCGCTCTCATCTCGTCGGGGCAGGGAAATGCATTCGGTCACCCCCGGGTGGAGGTGCTCCGCGCACTCGGTGCGTCCGGGGCCCGCGTGCTGCGGACCGATTCCGGTGGTGGCATCGACGTGCGCCCGGGGTCGTCCGGCATCGTCGTGGTGCGGGGGTAGCCTTGTCCCGTGTCGCACACGGAACCCCTCAAGGCTGTCTACTGGATCCATGGTGAGGACCGCGCCAAGGTCGACACCGCTGTAGCGCGTCTGCTGACTCGGGTGGACTCTGAGGGTGGTATGCCGCCCGAGCGGTTCGAGGCCACCGACACCCCGGGGACCGACGTTCGAGCGGCGTGTGAGGCGATGTCGTTCGGGGGCACCCGCTTGGTGCTGGTGCGCCGCGCCGACCAGTGGAAGGCGGCCGACGTGGAGCCGCTTGTGGAGTACCTCGCCGATCCGGTTCCCACGACGTGCCTGGCGCTCGTGGCGACCGGTGGACCGACCCCCCGCATGCTCGCCGCCGTGCAGGCGGCCGGCCAGGTTCTGTCGTTCGGTCCGCCCGCCAAGGCGAGTGCGAAGGACCGGCAGACGTGGTTCCGCACCTTCGTTCAGGGAGAGGTGGCGAAGATGGGATCGAGCATCCCGGCCCCTCTGGCCGCGGAGGTCGTACGACGTGCGGGGCGCGCGGGCGAGGACGCCGGTCATCTGGCGAATGAGGCCGCGAAGTTGGCGATAGCCGCGGGTGACGGGCCGGTGACCACCGAGCTGGTGGAGGCGCTGGTGGTGGTGGACCCCGAGGTCAAGTCGTACCTGCTCGCTGACCTCGTCGTGTCGGGCGACGCGCGTGGTGCGCAGGACATGCTGGCCGACCTCGCCGAAGGCAGTGATACCACCGAGCCCATCGTCATCCACCGCACCCTCACCCGGCACTTCCGCGGCATCGCGGCGGCGCAGTCACCGGGGGCCACGCAGGCGGATGTGGAGCGCATCACCGGGCTCCGGGGCTACCCGGCGCAGAAGGCCGTGGAGCACGCCCGCACCATCGCGTCGGGTGCCGGGGAGTGGTGCGTGGCCCGCCTCGCCGATCTAGAACTCGATCTGCGCGTCTCGGCGCTCACCGACCTGGGATCGTCCCGCGCCGACGGTGCCCGCATCGTGCTGGAGCTCGGCGTGGCCGATCTGATCGGGGCCTGCCGAGGGTAGGTCGTTCCGGTCCTCCCACGCAGCACCTACACGTGCCTGATCGGCACCGTCACCGCCGACACAACCATGTCGGGTGCTGCGGCCCTCACCAACAGCGGCGGCGGGGACGGCCTGTTGGGTAGCGCGTGCGGTCCGGGTGGCCTCCCCCGAGGGACGGGGTCGGCCACCGACGGGCGGGTCAGACGGCTCGGGTAACCAAGCGTGCGACGCGCGCCTTGCGGCGGGCGGCGGTGTTGGCGTGCAGCGCACCGCGTGCGGCGGCACGGTCGATGGTCTTGACCATCGCAGCGGCCTGCTCCGGGGTGATGGGCTGACCGTCGGTGACGGCCGATGCGAGGCGCTTCATGCCCGACCGCACAGTCGAGCGGTAACGGATGTTGGTGTCGCGCTGTTTGAGCGAACGACGGTTACGCTTCTTCTGCTGCTTGATGTTTGCCACGCGTGGGTCTCCCGATTCCTGTAGGTCGGCCGGGTATCGTAGCAACGGATGACCGACGCGACGCCGCGGGCGTGACGGAGACAGGAAACGGGGCGCGCCGTCGCGGTGGCGCCGGGCTCGGTCGATCCACGGCGCTCTTCTCGGTCTGGACGGCGGTGAGCCGTGTCGCGGGCCTGATCCGCGAGGTCGTGGCGGCGGCGCTGTTCGGGACTCAGGGCGCCATCAACGCCTTTGTCATTGCATTCCAGGTGCCCAACCTCCTGCGGAGTTTGGTGGCCGACTCGGCCATCTCGGCGGCCATGGTGCCCATCTATACGCAACTCCAGGAGGAGGGGCGCCACAAGGACGCCAACCGCCTCGTGGGGGCGCTCGCGAGCGTGGTCACGCTGGGTCTCGCGACGATCACGCTTGGGGCCATCGTCGTTGCCCCGTGGATGATGCCCCTGTTTGCGCCCGGGTTGGGTGCGGGGCTCAAGGACCAAGTGGTCACCCTCGCGCAGATCATGTTCCCGATCGTGCCCCTGCTGGGGCTCACCGGGATCGTGGCTGGGGTCCTGCAGGCCGAGGGGCGTTTCACGCCCACGGCGTTCGTGCCCGTGTTGTGGAACGCGGTCATCATCGTGGCGCTTGCGGTGTTCGCTCCCTTCGCCCCGGCGGACAGTCGTATCTGGATCTACGCGGTGGGCATCCTCGTGGGCACCCTGGCGCAGTTGCTGTACCTCGTGCCGCAACTGCGAGGCCTCGGGCCGTTCCCCATCTCGCTGGGGTTCGCCAACCGCTCAGTGCGCCGCGTGCTCGTGCTGATGCTGCCGGTCACGGTGGGGCTGGGGCTCATCAACATCAACGCGGTGGTGGACGGCATCTTCGCGACGTTGGTGAACGAGCAGGCCGTCCGTGGCATCGATGCCGCGTTCCGTCTGTACATCCTTCCGCAGGGGGTGTTCAGCGTCGCGATCTCCACGGTCCTGTATCCCACGATCTCCCGGATGGCGGCCAATCGCGACATGCCCGGGCTGCGCGATTCGGTGGGTTCGGGCATGCGGCAGATCTTCTTCTTGCTGCTGCCCGCATCGGCGTTCCTCATGGTGCTGGCCACGCCGGTCGTCCGGCTGGTGTACGAGCGCGGGGCGTTCGACGCGTACTCCACCCTCATTACGTCGGAGGCGCTGTTCTATTTCACCATCGGCCTGGTGTTCAACGGTGCGAGCCTGCTGCTCATCCGTGCCTTTTTCAGCTTGCAGCGCCCGTGGATCCCCACCGCGATCGCCGGTGGTGGCGTGCTCTTGAACGTTGCCCTCAATGCAATCCTCTACCGGCCGCTCGGGGTGGGTGGAATCCCGCTCTCCACGGCCATCACGAGCCTCGTGACCTTTGCGCTCCTGACGTACTTCCTCAGTGACCGCACGGGGGGAATCAACCTCCGGCACGTCGGCGAGGGGTTTGTGCAGGCCCTCGTGGCGGCCGCGTTCTCGGGGCTGCTCGCCTGGTTGGTGTGGCGTGTGCTCGACGGCTGGCTCGGCGGGTCGTTTCCCGCCCAAGTCGTCGCGGTGGGTGCGGCGGGCACCGCCATGATCGTCGCGCTCATCGCCGCCAGCCGTGCGATGAACATGCCGGAGATCACCGCGCTCGGCAGGGTCCTGAGTAGCCGTCGCGGACTGCGATAGGGTCGCCCGCGTGGACCAAGCACACATCCGGAATTTCTCGATCATTGCCCATATCGACCATGGCAAGTCGACCTTGGCCGATCGCATCCTTCAGATCACCGGTGCCGTGAGTGAGCGGGACATGCGCGAGCAGGTGCTCGACTCGATGGATCTTGAACGCGAGCGGGGAATCACGATCAAGGCCCAGGCGGTGCGTGTGGAGTACACGGCCGACGATGGCGAGACCTACCAAATCAATCTGATCGACACGCCCGGGCACGTGGACTTCTCGTACGAGGTGTCGCGCAGCCTGGCGGCATGTGAGGGCGCGCTACTCGTGGTGGACGCGAGCCAGGGCATCGAGGCTCAGACCCTCGCGAATGCGTATTTGGCGATCGAGGGTAATCTGGAGGTCGTCCCGGTGCTCAACAAGATCGACCTGCCGGCGGCCGATCCCGATCTGCACGCCCGGGCGTTGGCCGACCTGATCGGAGACGATCCCGAGCGCGTACTGCGCATCTCGGCCAAGACCGGGCTGGGTGTGAAGGATGTGCTGGAGGCCATCGTCATACGCATGCCCCCGCCTCAGGGCGACCCGGATGCCGCCGTTCGCGCCCTTATCTTCGACTCGGTGTACGACCAGTACCGCGGTGTTGTGGCCTTTATCCGCGTGATGGACGGCGAGATCCGTACTGGGTCCCGCCTACGGGCCATGGCCACCGGCCGTGACTTTGACGCCGATGAGATCGGCGTGATGTCGCCGGTCATGACGCCGGTGCGCCATTTAGGTGCGGGGGAGACCGGCTATATCGTGACCGGTCTCAAGAGCCTTGTGGACCTCCGGGTGGGCGACACCCTCACCCTCACGGCGGCCCCGGCGGCCGAGGCCCTGCCGGGGTACCGCGAGGTCAAGCCCGTGGTGTTCTGCGGACTCTTTCCCGTGGAGTCCGATGACTATCCGGATTTGCGCGACGCGCTCGACAAACTGTCGCTCAACGACGCATCGCTGGTGTGGGAGCCCGAGACGTCACAGGCGCTCGGATTCGGGTTCCGCTGTGGGTTCTTGGGGCTGTTGCACATGGACATCATCCGGGAGCGGCTGGAGCGCGAGTACGACCTCGCCCTCATCACCACCACTCCTACCGTGGAGTACGCGGTGACCACTATCAGCGGTTCGGTGGTCAGTGTGCGCTCGCCTGCGGATCTGCCGAACCCCAGCCAGATCGAGCAGATTGAAGAGCCGTTCGTGCGGTGCACCATTCTGGTGCCGCGGGATCACGTGGGGGCGGTGATGGGGCTCTGCCAAGAGCGCCGTGGGTCGTTCGTGACCATGACGCCCATCGAGAACCGGCAGCAGGTCGTCTACGACATGCCGCTCGCGGAGATCGTCCTCGACTTCTACGATCAGCTCAAGTCCCGCACCCGTGGCTACGCGTCACTCGACTACGAGATTGTGGAGGGGCGCATCGGTCAGTTGGTGAAGCTCGACATCCTGCTGGCTGGCGAGCCGGTGGACGCCCTCTCGATGATCGTGCACCGCGACAGCGCGTACAGCCGCGGCAAGGGGCTCGTGGAGCGCCTCAAGGAGACGATTCCGCGACAGATGTTCGATGTGCCGGTGCAGGCCGCCATCGGCGGAAAGGTCATCGCCCGCGAAACGGTCAAGGCGAAGCGGAAGGATGTTCTGGCCAAGTGCTACGGCGGTGACATCAGCCGTAAGCGCAAACTCCTCGAGAAGCAGAAGGAGGGCAAGAAGCGCATGAAGCACGTGGGCAATGTCGAGGTGCCACAGGAGGCGTTCCTCGCCATCCTGCAACTCGACGGGTCATCCACCCCGTGACGGCGGGCGATCCCACGGGGGTCGCGCACCTTTACGTGCACCTTCCGTTCTGCGCGGCGAGATGCGGCTACTGCGCGTTCGTCGTGGAGGTGGGGCGCGACGCGTCACGCGACGCATACCTCGACTGCCTGCTCGGGGAGTTCGAACGCGAGGCCCACGTCCTCGACCCGCTCCAGACGGTGTATCTGGGTGGTGGCACGCCATCGCTCATGGGTCCGACGCGGCTCCGTCGCTTACTTGACGCCGTACGTCCCCGGCTCGCACCCGGGGCCGAGGTGACCGTGGAGGCCAACCCCGAGACCGTGGATGCGCGCCTCATGGACGCGCTCGTCACGAGCGGGGTCACCCGCCTGTCGCTGGGTGTGCAGTCCACCCGACCGCACCTCCTCGACGTGCTCGACCGCCGGGCGGTGCCTGACGATGCCGAGCGAGCGGTCGAACTGGCCCGTGCGGCGGGCATCGCGAACCTGTCGGTGGATCTCCTCTTGGCGGTGCCCGGGCAGTCGCCCGACGATCTTGCCGCCGACCTCGCGTGGGTGGCCGCTATTAGTCCCGAGCACGTGTCGTGGTACGAGCTCGAGTTCAAGGAAGGCAGCGCGATCGCCCGGGGTCCCCACCGGCCACCGGACGAGGACCTCGCGGCCGACCTGTATCTGCAGGCGGTGGAGGGCCTCGAGGCGCTCGGATACCGCTGGTACGAGCTGGCGAACTTCGCAGCTCCAGGGTCGGAGTGCCGACACAGCCTCGCCTACTGGCACGCCCACGACTACCTAGGAATCGGCGTTGGGGCCGTCAGCACCCTAGGGGCCGTGCGGCGGCGCAACACACCGGGCCTCGACCGCTACATCGCTGCCATCACGGCGGGCGAGGAGCCGCCGCGCACGCGTGAAGATCTGGACGACGACACCCGTCGTCGGGAGCGCTGGATGCTGTCCACGCGGCTGGACGAAGCCCTCGATATGACCTGGGCCGGCCCCCCGGACCACCCGGAGGCGTTCACCATGCTGGTGGATCGTGGCCTCATCGAACAGATCCCGGGCACCGTTATCCTCACACGCCCCGGCCGTCTGCTTCAGAATGCCGTTGTGCAGCAGATCATGGACTTCGCATGAGCACCACCGTTCTCCACCGCGCGGGCCCCCTCACGCCTCGTCAGGAGGAGGTGCTGCTCGTGGTCGTGGAGCGCCACATCGCGAGTGGTCAGCCGGTGGGCAGCAAGCACATCTCGGGGGAGGGCGCGCTCGACTGGGCATCGTCCACCATCCGGAGCGAACTCCATCGCCTCGAGGATCTGGGCTACCTGAAGCACCCGCACACATCGGCGGGTCGTGTGCCCACCGAGGTCGGATACCGCTACTACGTGGACGAGCTGCTGCCCCGTCGCCCGCTACCGGCAACCGGCGCCAGCATCATGGCGTCGCTCGGGGCCGACATGGTGCGGGTGGAGGTGGACCAGACGCTGCGTCGTCTCGCGGACGCCATGTCTGAGGTCACCAACCTGATGGGCGTCGTCACCGGCCCGCCGGTGGCATCGGCCACGGTTCGTCATGTGGAGGTGCTGCTTTTGCAGCCGCACCTCGTGACGGTGGTCATCATCACCTCCACCGGTGACGTGGCCAAGCGGCTCATCGCCTTCGACCGCCCGGTGGATCACGGCCTCGCAGAGTGGGCCGCGGCGTTCCTGAACGATCGGGTCCAGGGGTTGCCGGTGGGCGCCCGGAGTATCGCCGCGCGCCTCATCGATCCGTCGCTCGGCCCCGCGGAGATCGGGTTTCTCGAGGCCATCGCCCCGGCCCTCATCGATCTGCCGGAGGATCGGTCGGTGTATGTGTCGGGACAGGCACGTGTGCTCACCGACGAGCGCCGGGGTGAGATCACGGAGATCGAGGGCCTCATGCGGGCGCTGGAGGAGCGATATCTGCTCCTTGCGGTACTGCGTGGCGCCCTCGACGACGGCAGGACGTACCTACGTATCGGATCGGAACTCCCAACGGACCTCTCGGGTGTGTCAATCGTCGCGGCGGGCTACGGTCCCCCGCGGGGCAACTTGGGGGCTGTGTCACTCATCGGACCGGTCCGCATGGATTACGCCCTCGCGATCGTGACGGTGCGGGAGGCTGCGCGCGCCTTGTCGAGCTACGTGGAGGATGTGTACGGGTGAGTGAGGATCCGCGTTTCGAGATTCTGGAGGTGTGGCGCCGACCCCTCGGGAATGAGGGCACGGTGTCCGTACGTGTGCTCGCGCGTGTGGAGGCCGGGGCGTACGGGCCCGAGGAATACGCCGTCGGCGTGAGTGTGGACCCCGACTCGGTGTTCGACCCATCATCGGAGGAGACCGATGTGTTTTCGGGCCTCACCTTCGCGGAGGCGCACTGGGTGGCCGCCGTCATCGCCAGCAACGAACGGTTTGCCGAGGACGCCGAGGCCCTGCTGTTCGACCTCCGCGTTCCGGTGGACCTCGAGTGGCGCGATGTGGACCTTGCATCGGTGGTCGTGGAACCCGGTGGGGTGAGGTCCACCCCGCTGGTTCCCTGGGCACCGACGGACGCGCCCGCGTCCACCCGCTGGGCCATCGCCACCTACACGCTCGACTGCGGGCATCAGGCGGTGGAGATGCTGCGGCAGGATCCCGACTCGGCTCCGTTCTGGGTGGAGCAGGGGGCGGTAGACCACCTCGCCGCGCCGGACGCCCGGAGTTTGGCGCGGCTGCTCCTGGATGCCGACACTCTCGACGAGGCCCAGGCGCTCGTGGAATCGGCGCAGGCCAACCTTGCCACCCACCCCGAGGACCATTCCGACGACGACGCTCTTGATGACCGGCGCGACTAGGCATGCCGACAACCCGTGACTACTACGACGTGCTGGGACTGGACCGCGGCGCCTCCGAATCGGATTTGAAGGCGGCGTTCCGCCGCCGTGCGCGTGAGTTGCACCCCGATGTGAACCCGGACGACCCGACGGCCGAGGACCGGTTCAAGGAGGTGGCGGAGGCGTATGAGGTGTTGTCCGACCCCGACCAGCGTGCGCGATACGACCGCTTCGGACACGCGGGCGTGCGCGGGGCGAGTGGCGGCGGTCCCGGGGCACAGGGGTTCGGGTCATTCCAAGACATCTTCGATGCGTTTTTCAGCGGCGCCGCTGGCGGCGGGGACATGTTCGGCGGTGCGTCGAGCCCGGCCGCCGGTGACGACGTCATCGTGGCCACCACGGTCACCTTCGTGGAGTCTGCCCTGGGGGTGGACAAGGATGTGGAGGTCGCGCGGGTTGAGGTGTGCACGACCTGTGACGGAACGGGGGCCACTCCCGGATCGCAGACGCACACCTGCCGACAGTGTGAGGGACAGGGACAGGTGCGTCAGGTTCTCAACGGGCCGCTCGGGCAGTTCGTGCGGGCTCGGCCGTGCCCGTCGTGCAGTGGATCCGGGCGGGATATCACCGACCCCTGCCGGGTGTGCCGTGCCCACGGACGGGTGCGCGCGCGCTCGAGTCAGTCGGTACGCATTCCGGCCGGCATTGCCACAGGGCAGCGTGTCCGGATGTCTGGTCGTGGGGGTGCCGGCGGGCGCGGCGCACCCGCGGGTGACCTCTACGTCGAGGTGAGGGTTACCCACGACGAGCGCTTCGTGCGGGACGATCTGGACATCGTGCATGAGGTGGTCATCCCTGTGACGGCGGCGATGACCGGCACCACGGTGTTCGTTCCCACCGTGGAGGGCGAGGCCGAGGTGGAGATACGCCCGGGGGCACAGGCGGGCGAGGAGATCCGTATCAAGGGGATGGGCTTCCCGGTCGTACACGGGCGTGAGCGCGGGGACCAGGTGGTGACGGTGGTCGTGCACGTGCCGCGGATCACCTCCGATGACGGCCGCGAGGCACTCCGTCCGCTCACCGAGTACTTAAGCGAGTCGGGCGATGACGGCGATGACGAGGGGTTCTTCGGTCGCCTCCGCCACGCCTTCCGTTAATCGAGTGATTCGGTTGACGGCCCGTGTGGCCGAGGCCGATCTCGATCTCGCCATCGCGGAGGCCTGGCTGTTTACCGGCGCGGGGTGTCGTCAGGGTGATCCCGTGGATGGGGTGGTCGGTCTCGACCTCTGGATGTCCGCGGCCACGAGCCCCGGTGCGGCGGCGTTGGCGTACTGCCTGTCGCGGGCGGGCATCGCTGCCGAGGTGGAGGAGGCCGAGGAGTCGGACCGGTGGCGGGACGCTCTCCGCACTTTTCATCAGCCGGTGGTTGCGGGGCGGGTCCGCGTGCGCCCGCCGTGGGTGGCGGCGGCTCCCGGGTTCCTCGACGTGGTCATCGATCCGGGCATGGCGTTTGGTACGGGGCAGCATCCCACCACCCGCACGACGCTCGAGTTGATGGCGGACCTGCCCCCGGGGCAGAGGGTCCTCGACGCGGGGACCGGATCGGGCGTACTCGCCATCGCCGCCTGTCGTCTCGGGCTCGGGCCGGTGGTGGCGATCGACAGCGATCCGGTGGCGGTGGCCGCTGCCACGCGTGCGGCGCGGGCCAACATGGTTTCGCTCGACGTGCGGGAGATGTGCATCGGGGAGAATCCTCTGCCCGACGCCCCCGTGGTAATCGCCAACCTCACGCTCGAGGTGCTGCGGGTTCTCGGCGTCGCGCTCGAGGGTCGCGGAGTGACCGCTGTGGTGGCGAGTGGCCTGCGTGAGCACGAGGTGGATGACGCCGTGGTCGCCTTCGCTTCGCTGTGTCTGGTCGAGCGCCGCCGTCTGACCGAGGACGGGTGGGCCTCGGTACGGATGTCGGCATGAGGCA
Source organism: Thermoleophilia bacterium (assembly GCA_009694365.1). Taxonomy (GTDB): domain Bacteria; phylum Actinomycetota; class Thermoleophilia; order Miltoncostaeales; family Miltoncostaeaceae; genus SYFI01. The sequence continues at coordinate 19,347 of SHVE01000005.1, forward strand.
CACCTTCCGGTATCGGGTGGATGCGGAGCTGGCCCCGGGGGCCGAGGTGGTTCTCAGTACCGACGACTCCCATCACCTCACACGCGTTGTACGTCGGCGTCCGGGCGACGGCGTGGAGGTGATCGGTGCCGACGGACTGCTCTGGTCGTGCGAGGTGGTTCAGGTATCGGATGCCGCGGTGCTGCGCGTGGTCGAACGTGCGCATGACGCTCCCGTGGCGCCACCGGTGAGCCTGTGGGTCGGGCTGGCCGAGGCCGGTCGCCTAGACATGGTGGTGGAGAAGGCAGTGGAACTCGGCGTGCGCGAGGTGGGCGTGATGACGACCGCAAGAGCCCGGCGCGTACCCGATGGGGGGGCGTGGGAGAGGCGTGTGATGCGCATGGCACGCGTGGCCGAGGCGGCCGCGCGCCAGAGCGGACGGGGTACGTGGGCCTCTCCGGGTGCGCTGGTACCGTTCGACCACGTGCTCCGCCAGACCGTCCCGGGGGAGGGGATCATCCTCGATCCCCGTGCGATTGCCTCGCTGGCGGATGTCCTTCGGGTCCGCCCCGCCGCGTCACCGGTGACCCTGCTCATAGGACCGGACACCGGGTTTTCCGCTGCCGAGGTGGACGCGGCCGTTGAGGCGGGTCTGGTGACCGCGCGACTCGGCAGCGGAATGCTGCGGTGCGAGACCGCCGCCGTGACCGCCGCAGCGCTCGCAACGGTGGGACGTGAGTGAATGGGGGAGACGTGACGAGTGACGACTGCATCTTCTGCCGAATCGCGGCGGGCGAGATCCCCGCGCAAATCGTCCGCCGGGAGCGGGGGATGGTGGCGTTCCATGACGTGTCGCCGAAGGCCCCGGTGCACCTGCTGGTGATCCCCGAACGCCATGTCACCTCGATTGCGGGGATCGACGGTTTGGACGACGACGAGAAGGTGGCAATGCTCGATGTGATCACGGCCGTGGCCCGCGAACACGGGCTGGAGGCCACCGGGTACCGCGTGACCACCAACCATGGGGCGGATGGTCGGCAGAGCGTGTTCCACTTGCACTGGCATGTGATGGGCGGCGCCCCGCTATCGGAGAGCATGTGAGCGAACGCACCATCGAGGTGGCCGATCACGTGGCCATGGAACTCGCAGGGGCGCACGACGTCGTCCTCCAAGCGCTGGAGGATCGCCTGAAGGTTGATATCAGCCTGAGGGGGAACCGCATCGTGCTCTCGGGCGACGGCAACCGGGTCGAGTGTGCCGCCGCCGTCATCGATGAACTCGCCCGCCTCGCGGACTCCGGGCGCACGCTGGCACCCACCATGATCGAGGCCGTGGCATCGGCCGTCGAACAGGCCGGGCGCCCCGATGTGCTGTTGGGCGATGTGGTGTGGCGCCATCGCCAGCGCAGCATCACCCCCACCACCGCGGGGCAGAAGGCATATGTGGACGCCATTCGGACCAACACGATCACGTTCGGAATCGGTCCCGCCGGTACCGGCAAGACCTACCTTGCCGTCGCGCTCGCCACCGCCGCGCTCGCGCGCCGGGAAGTGGGCCGCATCATTCTTACGCGGCCGGCCGTGGAAGCGGGGGAGAAACTGGGATTCCTGCCCGGCGACATCGCGGCGAAGGTGGATCCGTACCTGCGCCCGCTGTTCGACGCCATGCACGACATGCTCGACGCCGATCGCGCCCAGCAGTACCTCGAGCGCGGGCAGATCGAGGTGGCGCCTCTGGCGTTCATGCGTGGGCGCACGCTCAACGACTCCTTCATCATCCTCGACGAGGCCCAGAACACCACGGTCGAGCAGATGAAGATGTTCCTCACACGCCTCGGGTTCGGATCCACCGTGGTCGTGACGGGGGATATCACGCAGGTGGACCTGCCCCGTGAGCGCCGGTCCGGGCTCGCTGACATCGAGCGTGTGCTCGGGGGCATCCCGGGGATCGGGGTTGTGAGGTTCACCAAGGACGACGTCGTGCGGCACAAACTTGTGCAGAGCATTGTGGAGGCCTACCGGGTACATGAGGAGGGGGAGAACCCATGGAGCGATGCACCATGATCGACGTCGTCGCGCGCCTCGGGGACGGGGCCACCGCGGTGCGGCTGGAACAACTCGCCGAGACGGCGCGGTTCACGTGCGCCCACTTGGGTGTGGAACGCGCCAGCGTGGGGTTGGTAATCACCTCACCGGCGGAGATGGCGCAGATCAACGCGCAGTACCGTGACATGCCCGAACCCACGGATGTGCTCTCCTTCCCCGTGGACGGACCCGAGGCACTCGACTGGCCGTCGGGCGGCCCACCGCCCGAACTCGGGGACGTTCTCATCTGCCCCGAGGCGTCCACCGATCCCCTCGATGTGTTGGTAGTACACGGGGTGTTACACCTGCTCGGGTACGACCACGAGGTGGACGACGGCGAGATGCTCGCCCTGCAGGCCCAGATCGTTGCCGCCCGCGAGGCGCGCGGATGACCCATCTTCGGTCGGGTCTGGTGGCCATCGCGGGTCGCCCCAACGTTGGCAAGTCCACCCTCGCGAACTGTCTCGCCGGGGCCCATGTGGCCGCCGTGAGTCCGCGGCCTCAGACCACACGTCGTCGCGTACTGGCAGTGGCCCGTGGCGAGGGGTGGCAGGCCGTGCTGCTCGACCTCCCCGGGTTCCAGCGCCCCGCCGATCGCCTGACCGAACGGATGCAGGACACCGTGGATCGCACGGTCACCGAGACCGACGCCGTGCTGTTCGTGCTCAACGCGTCGGAGGAGGTGGGGAAGGGCGACCGGTTCATCGCCGAGCGCCTCGTTGCCAGCGGCCTCCCCGTGGTGATCGTGGTCAATCAGGTGGACGTGGTGGATGCCAAGCGCATTGCCGAGGTCATCGCCCGTGCCGCCGAGCTGGTACCGACCTTCCACGCGATTCATCCGGTGAGTGCCCTCACCGGTGACGGCGTCGACGGTTTGCGGGCCGAGTTCCCGTTGCTGTTGCCCGAGGGCCCCGCGTACTTCCCCGACGGTGTCGTCACGGACCAGACCCACGAGGAGATGGCGGCGGAGATGATCCGCGAGGCTGCCATCCAACGCCTACGCGACGAGGTGCCGCACGCCCTCGCCGTTCACGTGGAAACCATCAGCCCCGCCAAGACCGGCATTCGGGTGGAGGCCTACATCCTCGTGGAGGCCGACTCCCAGAAGGGCATCGTGGTGGGCAAGGGCGGGACCCTGATCCGCGACATCGGCATCCAGGCCCGGCACGTGCTGTCCGAGGCATGGGACCAGCCGGTGCACCTCGACCTCCAAGTGAAGGTGCGAAAGCGCTGGCGCCGTGACGACGCGATGCTGGACCGTTTGGGCCTGTAGCCGTGGCGACCGGTGTCAGACACCTGACAATTGGTGGGGGCACTGCCCGCTGGCCCCCGGTGTCGGACACCGGTTTTCCGGCCGCTCCGGTGTCCGCCCCCGGTGTCTGACCCATAACAATTGGGTGGCTATGGTGGTCCTCGGAGCGCGTCCCGGTTGGTGATTCGGCTCGGTACTACACTGCGCGGCCATGCCGACATGTCCCTCCACGGGCGCCTGTTGAGGGCTCGCGAGTTCGCGACGGGCGCCGATGTCACCATCGCCTGGGCGAAAGTGACGCCCGCTCTCCCGGTGTCCGTTCGTGGCGCGCGTGATCCCGACGCGGTTATCGGTATTTCGGCGTTGTCGTTCGGACGCATCGGCAGTCCCCAGGCCGACCGAGGTGCTCTGGTGGAAGCCTCATTCCTCCGGGAGCGCCCTCTGAGAGGTGGCGGTCCGGTGGTGGGCGTGGCCGGTGCCGGTGTCGCGACGACGACCACCGGTCCCCGCGCGGATGCCCGTGGACAGGATGGGGCGATCATGCGGCCCCTGCTGTCCGCCGCGGTGAACATCACCACCACCGGGGGAGTTGACGCTCTCAATCTCATTCCCGCACTGCTCAATGCAGGAGCGCAGCGGGTGGCGACGAACGCCGCTCCCGTGACGGTGGAACCCCGCATGGGCGTGGCGGCATGAGTGCGCCCCACGGGGACGACGCGGTGGCGGGTGTTCGCTTCGACGAGAGTGGCCTCGTTCCGGCCATCGTGCAGGACGCCCGGACCGGATGCGTTCTGACGCTGGCGTGGATGAATGCCGAGTCGCTCCGTCGAACGCGGGACACCGGTGAGACGTGGTTTTGGAGCCGTTCCCGCGGCGAGCTGTGGCACAAGGGCGAGACCAGCGGCAACACTCAGACCGTGACGGCCGTGGCCACCGACTGCGACGACGACGCCATCCTTGTGTCGGTACACCCGGCGGGACCCGCCTGTCACACCGGTGAGGAGACTTGCTTCCACGTGCCCATGTCCGGAGACGCCCCCACCGCGGCCCGTCCGTTCGCCGTCCTGCCCGACCTCGAGGCGATCATCCGCCAACGTGCGGCCGATGCCGACCCCACGTCGTCGTATACCGCCTCGCTCATCGCCCGCGGCATCGACACGATGTGCAAGAAGGTCGGTGAGGAGGCCACCGAGGTGGCCATCGCCGCCAAGGGCGGCGAGCGGGACCAACTGATCTATGAGAGCGCCGACCTTCTGTACCACCTCGTGGTGCTGTGGCAGCATCTAGATGTACGCTTGGAGGACGTTGCCGAGGAGCTCGCCTCCCGCATGCGGGACACGGCGTGACCACCCTTCGCATCGATGTTCCGGACCGCCCGGCGCCCGGCGAGGTGCCCGTGACCCCGTCGCTCGACCAGGTGCGCGACCTCGCGGGGACCTACCGGCAGGTGCCCGTCGTCCACACGTATCTGGATGATCTGGGCACGCCGGTGAGTGCCATCCTCAAGCTCCGCGGCAACGGACCGTGCTTTCTGCTCGAGTCTGCCGAGGAGGGCCAGCGGCTGGGGCGGTACTCGATGATCGGAATCGACCCGCAGGCCGTGGTCCGTGCCGAGGCTGGACGCGTGGTGATGCGTCGCTCCGATGGCTCGGAGCAGGACCTCGACCCCTCTGATCCGTTCGGCGCTGTCCAGTCTCTGGTGGACGACATGGCCATGGCGCCGCCGTCGGAGCCCCTCGCGTTCTGGGGGGGTGCCGTGGGCTTCTTCGGCTACGACCTCGTGCGCACGGTGGAGCACCTCCCCGCGGTGCCCACCGACGACCTCGGCATTCCCGACATGGTCATGATGGTGACCGGCCCGGTGGTGCTGTTCGACCACCTGCGTCGTTCGACCACCGTCATCGTTCCGTGCGCCGTGGGGGCGGACACCGATCCCGGTCCCGCGTACGCGGGCGCCATTGACGCAATTGCCGCCATCAAGCGCACGCTCAAGGGTCCGGTTCCGGATGCCGTCCGGTCGGATCCCGCCGCGATCGGTCCGGTGCAGAGCACCATTACGCGCGAGGGGTTTCATACCGCCGTCGAGACGGTACGTGACTACATCTTTGCGGGGGATGCGTTCCAAGTGGTACCGAGCCAGCGCTTCTCGGCCACCGTGGGCCTCGACCCGCTCACCGTCTACCGCGGCCTCCGCACGGTCAATCCGTCCCCCTACATGTTCTACATCGACTGCGGTGATGTGCAACTGGTCGGATCGTCACCCGAGATGCTCGTGAAGGTGACCGACGGCGTGGTGGAGACCCGACCCATCGCGGGCACGCGCCCACGCGGAGCGGACCGCGCCGAGGACCTAAAACTGGCTGCGGAACTCCTGGCGGACCCCAAGGAGCGCGCCGAGCACGTGATGTTGGTGGACCTCGGACGAAATGACCTCGGCCGCGTCTGCCGGCCGGGCAGCGTGCGGGTGAAGGACCTCATGGTGGTCGAGTACTACAGCCACGTCATGCACATCGAGAGCAGCGTGGTCGGCACGCTGGCGGAGGGACGCCGGGCCGTGGATGCGCTACGCGCCACGTTCCCAGCCGGCACGCTGTCGGGCGCCCCCAAGGTCCGCGCCATGGAGATCATCGACGAACTCGAATCTACCAAACGTGGCCCCTACGGCGGAGCGGTGGGGTACATCGGCTGGAACGGCGACCTCGACACCTGCATCACCATCCGCACCATCGTGTGCGCGGGTGGTCGGTGCCACGTTCAGGCCGGGGCGGGCGTGGTCGCCGACTCCGATCCCGACTCCGAGTACGAGGAGACCCAGCGTAAGGCGGCGGGCATGTTCCGGGCCATCGAGGTGGCGGCGCAGCAGGAGGACTGGTGAGCACTCCGCACGTCGTCATCGTCGACAACTACGACTCGTTTACGTACAACCTGTTCCAGTACCTAGCGGAACTCGGCGCGAAGGTGGATGTGCACCGGCACGACCGGATCACGGTGGACGGCATCCGCGATCTACACCCCACACATGTGGTCATCTCCCCGGGACCCAAAACGCCTGACGAAGCGGGTATCTCGCTCGACGTCATCCGCGAGATGGCCGGTGAGGTGCCAATCCTCGGTGTGTGTCTGGGGCATCAGGCCATCGGGCAGGCCTTCGGCGGCGATGTCGTTCGCGGCCGGGAGCCGGTACACGGTAAGACCAGCGAGATCCAGCACGACGGCCGCACCGTGTTCGCCGGGCTCCCCGAGCCCATGACGGCCACGCGGTACCACTCGTTGGTCGTGGACCCCGCCACGCTTCCCGATGTGCTCGAGGTATCGGCCTGGTGCGACGGCGACGTCATTATGGGTCTGCGCCACCGCCACCTTCCGGTCGAGGGTGTGCAGTTCCATCCCGAGTCCATCCTGACTGAGGAGGGCCGGGCCCTCCTCGCAAACTTCTTGGGGCTCTCCGTATGACGCCCGACCCGGTGCTCACTGAGACCCTCGAGCGGCTCCTTAAGGGGGAGGACCTCGGACGCGAGGGAGCCGCGCGTGCCGTGGGGGCGATCATGGGCGGTGAGGTGGCGGACGCCCAGATCGCGGGGTTCCTCATCGCACTGCGGGCAAAGGGGGAGACCACTGCCGAACTCGCCGGTATGGCCCAGGCGGTACGGGAGCGCGCCGAGACGGTCGTCGTTGCCGACCCCGATCGCATTGTCGACACGTGTGGCACGGGCGGCGGGCCGTCCACGGTCAACGTCTCCACCGGAGCGGCGTTTGTTGCCGCCGGTGCGGGTGCGCGGGTGGCGAAGCACGGTAACCGCGCGGTCACCTCGGCCTGTGGCAGCGCGGACGTGCTCGAGGCGCTCGGCGCGCGCGTGGACCTCTCCGCCCATGCCGTTGCCGAGTGCATCGACGAGGTCGGGGTCGGCTTCATGTTCGCCCCCACGCATCACCCCGCATTCCGCCACGTGGGGCCGGTTCGTCGGGATCTCGGTGTCCGCACGGCGTTCAACCTCGTCGGCCCGCTCGCCAATCCCGCCGCCGCCCGGCGTCAGGTGATCGGTGTCTTCGACGAGGCCTATCTCGAGCGGATCGCAGGGGTGCTTTCGGCGCTCGGGTCTGAGCATGGCCTCGTGGTACGCGGACGCGATGGACTCGACGAGATCTCCACCGCCGCGCCAACGGACGCGGTGAGAGTGGATGGACCGTCGCTGAGCACGTTGGTCATCAATCCGGCGGGCCTTGGAATCGCGCGTCCCCGCGACGGTGCTCTTGCCGGGGGTGTACCGGCGGAGAATGCTGCGGCGCTCCGGTCTGCCATCGGTGGCGAGGCGGGCCCGGTACAGGACATCCTCATCATCAATGCCGGGGCCGCGCTCTGGATGGCCGGGGTCGCGGGCTCGCTTGAGGACGGCATGGCACGGGCGGAGGATGCCATCAGGTCGGGTGCCGCGATCGACCGTCTGGACGCGTTCGTGCAGGCGACCGTGCGCCTCGCTTCCCGTGAGGTCCCCGCGTGATCGAGACTTTCCTCGATCGGGTGGTGGAGCGCACCCGGGCCGATCTTGCCGCGCGTAAGGCCGCGGTGCCCCTGGAGCGCCTCGAGGAGCGTCTCGGACCGCCCCGCCGTGGACGCCCGTTCTCGGAGGCCCTCGTGGGGGAGGGGATCGCGCTAATCGCCGAGATGAAGCGGGCGAGCCCGTCACAGGGCCCCATTCGGCCCGACGCCAGCGTCCGCCAGATCGTGCGGGCCTATGAGGCCGCCGGTGCGTCGGCGTGCTCCGTTCTCACCGAGCCCCACTGGTTCGGTGGCTCACTGGACGATCTGGTGGAGGCCCGGGCGGCATGCGACCTGCCGCTCCTCCGTAAGGACTTCATCATCGATCCCTACCAGTTGGTGGAGGCCCGGATTGCCGGAGCCGATGCCGTCCTGCTCATCGTGGCCGCGCTCACACGGGACGAGATCACGTCCCTGTACGACCGTGCCGACGAGCTCGGCATGGATTGCCTGGTAGAGGTTCACGACGAGGACGAGATGGCGATCGCCGTCGAGTGCGGCATGGAGATCATCGGCGTGAACAACCGCAATCTTCAGACGCTTGAGGTGGATACCGGCACGGCCCTCCGGCTGCTGGTGGACGCCCCTGCCGGCACCATCGTCGTGGCGGAGTCGGGGATCGCCTCGAACGACGACGTTCAGCGCCTTGAGGAGTCGGGGGTGGACGCGATTCTGGTGGGCGAGGTCCTCATGCGCCACGACGACCCGGCCGCCGCCGTCCACGCCCTGCTTCGGACCCGGACCTCCGAGTGACCCTACGGGCGCTCGTCGTGGTGCCGCTCATTCTGTTGGCCACCGTGAGTGGGGCCGCCGCCGTCCCCGGTGGCACCGTGGAGGTACGGGACGAGACGGGGACACCCGTCGCCACGTTCGGTCCGTTCGCTCCGGACGCCATCCAAGACGCGGTCGATCGCATCCGGGCGTTCCGTATCCTCGAGACCCGCCCGTGGTCCATCGTGGTGGGAGCGGGTACCTACGGCGATGTCGCAGTGGCAACGCCGAACGTGGCAATCGGCGCCGACGCTGCCGCCACCGTCCTTATTACCGGGACGGGGGGCCACGACGACACGGGGGGCAGGTGCATTGACGTGACGCGCGGTAACGTCGCGATCAGTGGCATCACCTGCTCGGCTCCTACGCAGACCGGCATCACGATTACGCTGCCCAACAGCGAGGGCGGCGTGGCGCTTCACGCCTGCACGGTTGATCGCGCGGGGGTAGACGGTGTGGTGGTCACGGGCGGCCGGGGTGTCGTGCTCGATGGCCTCACCATCACATCGCCCGGTCGTGACGGCATCCGCCTCACGGCCCTCACTACCTCGGGCGCCCACGTCGTGACCGGTGGGTCCATTACGGGTGCGGGACGGGACGGCCTCCGGCTCGTGGACGACATCCGCGGTTTGCAGGTCACCGGACTGGCCGTGGTGGGAAGCACGGGGTACGGCATCGCCACCGAGGACGCCGGCAACTCCGACGCCACCCTCACCGGGGTCACGATCACGCGAAGCGGACGGGACGGCGTCATTATCGGCGGTGGAAGCCTACGGATCGCGATTCGGTCGTCCACCATCACCCGCAACGCTGGTGCCGGTGTGCGTCTCGCCGGTGCCAGCGGGATCGTGCTCGCCGACATCCCACTCAACGGATCGAATGCGGGTGGAGACATCGTGTTCACGTCGCATTCTCGTACCGGTGGCTCGTACACCGGGTTCCGTGCGGAGGGTGGCCCGTTCGCGCTCGTGGGCGAGCCCAACGCTGTGCGAATCTCCGGCGTTCCTCCCGCACGGGCCGGAATTCTTGCCGGGGCTGTCACGGGCCAAACCCGCTCCGGAGCCGCCGTTCTCGTGGCATCCACGGCGCGGGTGTCGTCGCGACGGGTCAGACTGAGCTTCCCAGTGGGGTCCGCCGTGTACCGCAAAGCCGGGTCGTGGCTCAACCTCGCCGGCAGCAGGCGCCTCGCGGTGGGAGTCCAAGTGATCCTCGGCACCTCACAGCTCGGAACTGCGAGCACCGCGTATGCCCCCTTCGGTTGATCTGGACCCACGTGCTGCGGACCTTGTGACGTCTGATCGCCGGCACCTGATCGGCCTCATCACCGGCGCGGTGGTCGCGGCCCTCGTCATTGCGTTGCTGGTGGTGGGCCTTGCGTTACGGGGGGGGTCCACGGTGATCGACGACACGCTGACCGCCGGTGAGCGCCCGCCCGCTCCGTCCCTCACGCTACCCGTGCTCGTGTCCGTACCCGGCTTTCCCCCGGCGGGTCAGGACATGGCGTTGTCGGACCTCACCGGGCGGGTTGTGGTGCTCAACCTCTGGGCGTCGTGGTGTGGCCCGTGTCGCGACGAGGCGCCCATCCTCGAGAGCACGTGGAACGCGTTCCGGGACCGATCTGTGGTGGTGCTAGGCATCAACATCCAAGACCTGTCGGACGATGCCCGTGGTTTCATCACGGAGTTCACCATCACGTATCCGTCGCTTCGCGATGGCAGTGACCGCACCATGGCGGTCCTCGAGGCCACCGGCGTTCCTGAGACCTACCTGCTGGACCGCGCGGGGCGCATCGCCCTGCACATCGCGGGTCCGATCGGCAGTACCGACCAACTGGCCGCTCCCATCGAGCAGTTGCTGGCGGAGAAGTGATGCGGCGCTGGCTCGCACTCGGTATGGCCCTCGTGGCCGTGGGGGCCCCCGCCGCGTCGGCCTTCGCGGTGACGGCCATCGAGATTCAGCGTGAGGTCCGGTGCCCCACGTGCAACACCCCGCTCGACGTCTCCAACTCACCGGCGGCGCAGGCGATCAAGGACTTCATCGCGGTGCGCGTCCAGAGGGGTGAGTCGAAGGAGCAGATCTTGGATTCACTCGTGGACGAGTTCGGGCGGGAGGTTCTGGCCACGCCGCCCAAATCGGGGTTCGACCTCGTGGTGTGGATCGTGCCCATCGTTGTGTTGATCGGAGGTCTCGGGGCGATTCCGGTGGTCACCCGGTCGTGGGCGCGCAGGCGACGCACGGACGACCCGCCCACCGAGATCTCCGCTGAGGAGCGGGAGCGCCTCGAGGACGAGCTCCGGCGTCACCCGGGGTGACCCGATGAGCGGCGAGGTCCACATCGGCACCGCCTCGTGGACCGACCCTGAGTTCATCAGTGCGGGGTGGTATCCCGACGACGTGAAGAACGACGCCGAGGGGCGGCTTCGGTACTACGCCTCGCGTTTCCCCATGGTCGAGGTCAACGCCACCTTCTACGCCCTGCCCCGTCGTACCACCGTGGAGGGGTGGGCCGAGCGCACCCCCGACGACTTCCGGTTCCACGTGAAGGCCAATCAGGTCATCTCGGGGCACACCTCCGACCCGGCGCGCCTCCCTGCTCCGTTGCGGGCACTGCCGTACGAGGCCGATCGCCAGGGGCGCATCCGCAGGCCCTCGCGGGAGCTAAGGGACGCCGTGATCGACGCCTTCGTGGAGGTCCTCGCGCCGCTGCGCCCGAAGATGGGTGCGGTGCTGTTGCAACTGCCACCGCACGTCGTTTCGGGTGCCGACCAGCGCGCCGAGATCGCGCGGATCATCGAGCGCCTGAAACCCCTTCGCACGGCCGTGGAGTTCCGGCACGTGTCGTGGGCGGACGAGGCCGAGCGGGAGGCCGCCGCCGACATGCTGGGGGAGCGGGAGGCCGCGTGGGTGTGTGTGGACGCCCCGCGGATCGACGCTGCGAGCGCCATGCCGCCGATCGTGGAGGTGACCTGCCCCGATCTGGCGTATCTCCGCCTCCACGGGCGAAATGGCGACACCTGGCAGGGCAGTCGCACGGTGGCCGAGCGCTTCGATTGGCAGTACTCCGACGATGAGCTCGCGGAGTGGGTGGGCCCGGTCACCGACATGTCCGAGCGTGCTCACGAGGTGGCGGTCGTCTTCAACAACAACCACGGCGACTTCGCTCTGCGCAGCGCAGCGAGGTTTGGCGACCTGCTCGCGGAGCGCAGGAGGTAGCGCGGACGAGGGAGAGGGGGACGCGTCCGGCGCACCCCGGCAACGGGGAATGTCGTGCGCGGTGGGGTGTCCGTTTGGTATCTCAACGAGCCCGGGGGAACCGGAATCGACCCCACACACACGGCACGGTGAATGGGGTCGACCTGATGCGTCGGGCGCGAGTCATCCCCGTCACCCGCTCGGGGAACGCATCCGCACTGCCCATCGGCGTACTGCGGGTGTCGGTGCGCGTGCGGGGCCGTGCCGGGCATTCCGCATCGACCGACGGGAGGGTGACCCGAACCGGTTGGTGTGGACCCCATCCGCTCGTCGTGGCATCCTTACGCTATGTGACGCTGTCAGTGGCGTTCGATCCGGAGGACACCGTATGCTCACCCTCACCCCCGTCGCAGGGGACAGGCTCAGGCAACTCATCGAGGACGAGGCCGACCCCGGCTCGGGCCTCCGTGTCACCGTGGTGCCCGGTGGGTGCTCCGGGTTCGAATACGCCATGACGTTCGATCAGGCGCACGACGACGACGAGGTCGTGGAGCAGTACGGCGTCCGGGTCATCATCGACCGCCTCAGCGTGCCCTACCTCCTCGGGGCGGAGTTCGATTACGAGGAAGGCTTCCAGGGCGCCGGCTTCCGTATCAACAACCCCAACTCCACGGGGTCGTGCGGCTGCGGCAAGTCGTTCACGGCCTGACCGCGTGAGTACCCCGGTCATCGCGGGGGCGGTTCGTACGCCCATCGGCGTGTTCATGGGGGCCCTGTCGTCCGTGCCCGCCACGGACCTCGGTGCCGTCGTCATCCGCGAGGCCCTCGTTCGCGCGGGTGTGGCACTCGCCGACGTGGACGACGTGCTCATGGGGTGCATCTTCCAGGCGGGGTTGGGCCAGGGACCGGCACGGCAGTCGGCGATCGCCGCCGGACTACCGGCGTCCGTTCCGGCCGCCACCATCAACATGCTCTGCGGCTCGGGGCTGCGGGCAGTGGGGATGGCGGCCCAGGCCGTACGGTCGGGCGACGCCGAGGTGATCGTGGCCGGAGGAATGGAGAACATGAGCCGGGCACCGCGGGTGGTCACCGGGACGCGCGAGGGGACCCGTCTCGGTGACCTCGCGCTCAGGGATGCGCTCGTTGACGACGGCCTGTGGTGCGCCATCACCAACCAGCACATGGGATCGACTGCGGAGCGGGTGGCCGAGCGGTTCGGTATCTCGCGCGAGGATCAGGACGCCTTCGCGGCGGAGAGCCAGCGGCTCGCGCACCTCGCGGCCCAGCGTGAGCACTTCCGTGAGGAGATCGTCCCGGTGTCCGTGCCTCAGCGTCGTGGTGATCCGGTCCTAGTGTCCACCGATGAGCACCCCCGTCCCGACGCAACGCTCGAAAGCCTCGCTGCGCTTCGGCCGGCCTTCGAGCCCGAAGGCACCGTGACGGCGGGCAATGCGTCCGGTATCAACGACGGCGCCGCAGCGATGGTGGTTCTCTCGGAGGAGCGGGCCGCCGCACTTGGCGTGAAGCCCATGGCCCGCATCCTGGGCTACGCCTGGCACGGGGTGGAGCCCGAGATCATGGGCATCGGCCCCGTGCAGGCGGTGCGCATCGCTCTGGAGCGCGCCGGGGTGGACGATGTGCGTTCGGTCGAACTGTTCGAGGTGAATGAGGCCTTCGCCGCGCAGGCACTGGCGGTACAGAGGGAACTCGGCATCGGTCGTGAGGTGCTCAACGTCAACGGCGGCGCCATCGCCCTCGGTCACCCAGTGGGAGCGTCAGGAGCCCGGATTTTGGTGACGCTGCTCCATGAGATGCGCCACCGCGAGGCGCGGCTTGGCGTGGCCGCCCTGTGCGTCGGCGGTGGTATGGGTGTGGCCATGGTGGTGGAGTCGGCAGGCTGACCTCGGGGGGCGGGTCACATCCCTCCCCCAGATCTCATAACGGTGGGACCGACGCAGGGGTAACTCCATCTCAGTAATCTCGCTCGCGTTCGCCGGGGGAATCGTGGCCACCGTGTCATCGAGCCCCCGATGAACTCACGGCGGCTGATGTTCACCAGCGGACTCGGTCGGTCGTCAGGCCCTACACGGGCCAACTCAGGTTCGAACTCAACAGTGGGCACACCCGCACTGACCTTGCTCGCCCGTGTCGCGCTCAGACTGCGCGCACTTCCCACCGCGCTCGGGCACAACCGACTGATCAAGCGACCGGGAGGTCATCTCGCGCCCGGCACTCGCTCAGGACGATTCGGAATCACCCGCCAGAACGCGGAGCGCGCGGCCGGGGCCAGGGACGCCCCGGGATCGACAAAACCGGGGTGAACTGTGTGGTGGTTGGGAGCCCTATGGCCCGGGCACTGGTGAGAACGACACGCCGGATCGTTTTCACCCCGCGCCCTCTGAGCGCGAAGGCGCGCGAGGCGACTTGGCGGGGGGCCAGAGTGGTGATTGGCACGCACGCACTGGCGCCGAGGAGGATGGTGCCCGGCGGCGTGGTCACAAACACGGTCCCGGCGGGGAGAGTCAGGCACAGGCGCACGCTTCTGGCAGCCGCCCGTCCGGTGTTGCGGGTGCTGAGGGTGAGGCGTATCGCAAGCGCCCCACCAACGCTCACGCTCGGCGTGCGTACGCTCAGCGCGAGGCGCGTAGTCGGGGTCGGCAGCATGGCGGTTTGAATGATGTCCTTGGTGCCGTTGGAGCGGGACCACACCGCCGTCACGTTTCCGGAGGAGTTCACCGCAACCTCGGGGGCAGTGGCGTCCTGCCCAACCACGGAGAGATCCACGGGCGTGCTCCACGCGCCGAATGAGGCCATCGGCGTGGAACATCCAAGTTTCCTCACCGTCGGGGTCGACGGCCGCGCCCAGATCCTCGAGACGGGTGGTCACGCGATTTACGGCGATGCGCGTGGCATCCGGGTCGGGCACCACGAAACCGAGGGCGGGGCAGCGCGCGAGGGCCTCTCCCACGCGTATCCCGGGACGCACCCCATCGCCCCACGCGGCCGGTGTGCACTGGCCGACGATCTGTGAATCCCCCGGAGCGGGACCCATGGCCACCGGGTCATTCCACGGCACTCATCAAGGGGGCACGCGCGTTACGCCACGCACCCCCGTGATGGTGGTCGTGCGGTTAGTCCCGGGTGTTGTTCGATCCGGAGTCGTCGTCCATGTCCTCGTCGTCCATGTCCTCGTCGTCCATGTCCTCGTCGTCCATGTCCTCGTCGTCCATGTCCTCGTCGTCCATGTCCTCGTCGTCCATGTCCTCGCCGTCGCTGGCATCATCACCGGCCCCGGTGCTGATCGATCCGGAGTCGTCTGCGGGTGCCGTGGAGGTGGTGGCGGTCGTCTCGGCGGCCGACGTCGAGTCCGATCCGCCGCAACCGGCAAGCACCCCGCCCCCGGCAACGAGAGCGAGTGCGGCTGCTCCTGCGGCCATCCGGCGCGTCATCATGCGGTTCATCTGATGTCCCTTCGTGGTGGTCCCGGGCCTACGTCTGGGGTATGCAGGCAATGGGGTCTATGCCACAACGTCCGTCATGTCGGTCTAGGCCCGGGGGTTGTTCCAGTGATCGTCATGCACGAGCGTCCGCCACGGGCGCCGCTTGGCGGCCATCGCGGGCGGGAGGCCGACGGGGAATTCGGTGGGGTATCCGAGTGGGGTGATAACGGGGATCTCGCACTCGGCCGGGATGTTGAGCAGCGCCCGGAACTCCTCCTCGGCGTACCAGTGGAACACGGTGGGGACGGTGCCGAGGCCACGGGCGCGGGCAGCGACAAAGAGGTTCTCCATTGCGAATCCCACGGATACGAGGTCGGCGACGCGCTCCCACTCGGCCTGATCGTCGGGGAACGCGTGCCGCGGCACGACCATCCCGACGATCCACACCGGCACCTGGCGGTAGTTGCCGAGTACCTGCTCGGCAAACCCACGTGCCCACTCGGCGTGCTCGTCGGCACTCACATCGGGCGCCGCGGGACGGACGGTCTGGAAGTACTGCGCGCCACCGCGGATGACAATCTCAGCCACGGCCGTACGGATGTCAGGGTCGCGTACGACGACGAGGCTCCAGGCCTGCGCCATACCGCCGGTGGGGGCGAGCAGTGCGAGGCGAAGAATGGCGTCGAGGTCCGCGTCCGCCACGGGCTGATCGGTGTACGAACGAACGCTACGCCTCAGGCGGATTGCCTCATTGGCGTCCATGGGACCTCCCCGTGTCAACCGGGGACCGTCTGCCCCGACCCGCGTACCCTACGTGGCGGTGGTGGCTGTGGGGCGCGACGTCGGTGCGAGGGCGATGCGGACGCGCTCCTGGAGGCGTTGCTCCAACGTGGCGCGGGTGGCCGCGGGGCTGTCCTTCACGGTCGACCACAGCTTGAGGGGCTTGGCATCAAGCGACAGGTTGGCGATCAACCCCGCCGCGGCAGAGTCGGGCAGACCAACGTACGACCCTGCCGGGATCTCGAGTGTCACCTTCTCGCCCCCGTCGAGGCCGGTCCAGATCGCGCGCTCCAGTAGGTGTCGGGCAACGGTGCCGTCGGCATCCGCGGTGCCGCGCTTCGTGCGTGGGGCGGTTGCCTTTCGTCCCGCCACCGGTGAGAGCCCGGCTGCAGCGGGGTCGGCGGAATCGGTGCGGATCTTCTGCCGGGCCTCGTCTACCGTCATCTCGTGGTCCAAATCGCGCGACGTCTTCCAGATGACGTATCCGCACCCACGGTTGCGCGGGCTCTTCCACGAGTTGCACCCGTAGGTCTTCGGGCGATCCACGATCATGCCGCCGCACCCCGGCACCGGGCACTCGGCCACCGGCGCGCGGGGGGGCGTGGCGTTGGTCTCGCCGCGGGCCACCATGCCCGTGGCCTCCTCCGGAGTCACTTCACCCTGCTTGCCGCGCACACGCTTCCAGATGACGTATCCGCATCCGGGCTCCGCCTTGCTCGTCCACGACGTACACCCGTATGAGCGGTTGCGGTCGATGATGTCGCCGTCGCAGCCATCGGTGGGGCACACGCCGATGACCTCGCGGGCGGCCTCCAAGTCTGTGCTCTGGGTGCCAGCGGCGATGTAGGTGAGGGCCTGCTCCATGGTGATCGTTCCACCACTGGACTGCTTCCACAGGGTGTACCCGCAGCCGGGATCGGCCTTGCCGTGGTAGCTATCGCACGAGTAGCTCTTGCGCTGCTCCACGATGTTTCCCGAGCAGGTAGTGCCGTCCGGCAGGGTGAGCGGACAGGGGGCGACGACTGTGCGCGTGACGCGCAGATCGTCACGACCCTTGTCCGCGAACCATTCCACCACCTGCCGCGTGAAGGACACGATCTCGTCATGAAAGTCACTTCGCGCCGCCGCGCCGCGCTGGACCTCGTTGAGCTTTTGCTCCCAGCGCCCGGTCAACTCCGGGCTGGTGAGCAGGTGGTCGCCCAGCATCGAGATGAGCCCGATCGCCTTGTCGGTAGCGCGGAGTTGCTTGCCCTCTCGCTCGACGTACTCGCGGTCGATGAGGCTCTCGATGATGTTCGCGCGGGTCGCCGGAGTACCGAGCCCGCCATCCTTCATGGCCTCGGCGGCCTCGTCGTCCTCCACCAACTTGCCGGCGGTTTCCATCGACTTGAGCAGGCTGCCTTCGTTGTACCGGGCGGGAGGCTTGGTGCTCTTGGCGTGAACGGTCGCCATCGCGCAGGTGAGCCTCTGACCCACCTCGAGCGACGGCAGGGTGCGGTCGTTCGCCTCCTCCTCGCCGTCCTCGTCGGCGGCGGCGACGGCCGCCGCGACCTGCTTCTCCACCCGATAACGGCGCATGGCGTCCACGGCGTACCAACCGGGCTCCACGATCACCGTGCCGCTACTGCGGAACGTGTGTCCCTGGACATCGGTGATGACCACGGTGTCCTTCAGTTTCGCCGGTGGCAGGAACACCGCCAGAAACCGCCGGGCCACCATGTCGTAGATGCGACGGGCATCGCCTCCGAGGCGCGAGAGATTGTGCACATCGTCGGTGGGGATGATGGCGTGGTGGTCGGTGATCTTGGCGTCGTTGACTACGCGCCCGAGCGGCAGGCTTGCAAGCGCTCGCGCGGAGCGCGCCGCGTCGGCGTACTCCGGCGCGGCGGCTCCCACTCGGTCCACAACCGACGTCAACTGCCCCACCATGTCGCTGCTGAGGTAGCGCGAACTGGTTCGCGGATAGGTGAGCACCTTGTGCTCGTCGTAACACGACTGCGCCGCTTTCAGGGTGCGGGTGGCACTGAACCCGAAGCGCTGGTTGGCGTCGCGCTGCAGGGCCGTGAGGTCGTACAGAAGGGGCGCAACCTCTTGGCGGTGCTTGGCGTCAACCGAGCGCACCACGCCTGCAGCACCCGACACGGTGGCCGCGACGCTGTCAGCGGCCGTGCCGGGGACGATGCGATCCCGGTGCTTCTTGCCATCCGGCCCGGTAAACCACAGGGCCGGATGCGTGCCGTCCACGTCGTTCCAGACGGCGGGCAGATCAGAGTCGGCACCGGTCAGGAGTGCGTCGATCTGCCAGTACTTCTGAGGCACGAAGGCGGCAATTTCGAGGTCACGCCGAGCGATCATGGCGAGGGTCGGGGTCTGGACACGGCCGAGCGACAGCACGCTCCGCATGGATCCGGCGCGCGTCGTTGCCGCGCGGGTTCCGTTCATCCCCACCAGCCAGTCGGCCTCGCTGCGTGCGTACGCGGCGTCCTCGAGCGGGATCATGTCCGCGTCGGGGCGGAGCGCACCGAACGCATCCCGGATGGCCGATTTCGTCATAGAACTGAACCATGCGCGTTGCACGGGTTTGTCGCGAGCCCTCTTCGATGCGCTCTGCCGAATGAGCTTGAAGATGAGCTCGCCCTCGCGCCCGGCGTCACAGGCGTTGACGATGGTGTCGACGTCGTCGCGGTTCATGAGTGCGTGCAGCGCGGAGAGCTGCTTGCGTGACCTCGCGTCGCGGGCCTGATACCGGAACGTCTCGGGGATGATGGGTAGATCCTCGTACGTCCACTTCTTGAAGCGGACGTCGTAGGCCTCCGGGGCCACCTGCTCGAGTAAGTGGCCCACGGCGTGGGAGACGACCCAGTGGTCGCTCTCGTAGGCGTCACCCGTCTGCGTGAACGTCTCCGGCAACGCCCCGACGACATCACGGCTGACCGAGGGTTTCTCGCAGATGACCAGTTTCTTGCTCACGGGGCGGGCACCATAGCACCGGCTCCGAGCGCGGAATCACTCCCCGTGGTGCCGCCTCGCGCACGTGCGCGTGACACACGCACGTGCGAACCGGTCAGGCGAAGAAGGGCTCGGCGAGGCGGTAGTCGGCCTCGGGAACGGTCTTCAGCGACCCAACCGCATCGGCGAGGGGAACGTCGGTGACGATGTTTCCGTGGAGTGCCGCCATGCGCCCGGCGAGGCCCTCGGCCACCATCTCGGCGGCGCGCGTACCGAACCGTGTGGCCAGCACTCGGTCCCGCGCGGTGGGGGTTCCACCGCGCTGGATGTGGCCCAACACGGTCACCCGCGTGTCGAAGCCGGTGGCCTCCCGGATGATCGCGCCGAGGCGGTCGCCCACGCCCTGCTGCGCGAGGTGCGCGTGCCCGAACTCGTCACGCTCCCCCTGTGGGCCGCCATCGCCGAGATCGACGCCTTCGCTCACCACCACGATCGAGGCGTCCTGCCCGCGATCGTGACGTCGGCGGAGCGTGTTGATGACGCCATCGGTGTCGGGCGGGTTCTCGGGGATGAGGATGTGGTCGGCGCCGCCGGCGATTCCCGAGTGCAGGGCGATCCATCCCGCGTGGCGTCCCATGACCTCCACCACCATCACGCGGTCGTGGGACTCCGCAGTGGTGTGCAGGCGATCGATCGCGAACGTGGCGATCTGCACCGCCGTGTCGAATCCGAACGTGAAGTCGGTGCCCGAGAGGTCGTTGTCGATCGTCTTGGGCACACCCACCACGTTGAGGCCGAACTCGGCATGGAGTCGACTGGCCGCGCCGAGGGTGTCCTCCCCGCCGATCGCCACGAGGGCGTCTAGGCCGAGGGCGGTGAATCCGGCAAGTGTCGCTCGCGTGGCCTCGGGGTCCTTGAACGGATTGGCGCGTGACGACTTGAGGATGGTGCCGCCCACCGCGAGAATGCCGCTCACATCGATGGGCGCCAGTGTTCGGGCGTCCTGCTCCATCAGTCCCCGCCAGCCACGGAGCACGCCCACGTGCTCATGATCGAACCGTCGCGCACCCACCTTCACGACCGCCCGGATGACGGCGTTGAGCCCGGGGCAGTCACCCCCCCCGGTAAGGATTCCGACGCGCATACCCCGACCGTACCGGTACCGGGTGGATTGCGGCAAGCCCCCGCACGGACCGTCGCTACGCTTCACCCGTCGTAACTGCCCGTCCGGAGGCCGCCCCATCCATGTTCATGCACAGGCCGACGGCCGCGTGAGGCCACACCGTGGCTGACCGCCATGCCCAGATGTGCGACCACCCCGGGGTCCGGGTGGCCTACGACGTGGTGGGCCATGGTCCACCGGTGGCCCTCATCCATGGCTGGGCCTGTCGCCGTTCCGATTGGGACGGGGTGGCCGGAGATCTGAGCCGTGACCACCGGCTGCTGATCCTCGACCTGCCGTGGCACGGAGCGTCACGCGCGACGCGCGACGACTGGTCCATGGCCGACCTCGGGGCGCTCGTCGCTGCCGTACTCGTGGATGAGGGAATGCAGGGGGCCACCCTCGTCGGGCACTCGATGGGCGCCGCCGTGGCGATGGAGGCGGCACGACTCGGGACCGGCTACCAGGTGGTGGCGCTCGACGGTCTCACCTTCATGCACATGTATCCGCGCCAATCGGTGTCGGACACCGATGCGTTCCTCGCCCCGTACGAGGTCGATTTCCCGGCAGCCGTGCACGGGCTGTGCGAGCGGGCGGCGGGGCCCGATGCCGACCCGCTGTTCATCGAGGTGGTGGCGCGGGAGATGGGCACGATGGACGCAACTACGGGGGTGGCCATGTTGCGCCACCTGTTCGACTGGGACATGGACGCCGCACTCGATCACGCCGACGCAGCGGGTACCCGGATCACCGCGTTCGCTGCCAAGTCGATGCTGTCCCCGCGCGTCACCGACGCGTATGGCAATCGCATGCGCATCATTCCTGTGGCCCTCGGTGGGCACTTCTTCCCGCGTCAGCATCCGGCGGCCACCGCCGACCTGATCCGGGGTGTGATCGCCGCATCGGTGGGAGATGCGTCCGGGTCCCGCTCTCGTCCTAGGGGGAAGGCGTGGGATGGCCCGGCGGCGGGGGATGACGTCGGCGCGGATGCTCCATCTGGCGATTGAGAGCGGTCCGCCACGGATGAAAGACCCAGTGGTGCCGGAGAGATTTACCACCGACTCCGGTTAACGACGGTACGGATCTCGTGGGGCCGTCGGCACGACCACCACTCGCCGGGAGACGGGGTGGGGTCGGCCACCTGTCCGGTGGTCACCGCGACAACCGGTGTGGGAATGACTGCTACGGAACCGGGCACCCCGAACCTCCGGGGGCTCCCACGCGCTGACATGACTGCCAGCCCACGATGGCGCAACGAACTGCGGTCGCTGAGCCGTTGCGACGGTGCGCCAACCCGGGCACGGGGCAGAACTCTGGCGTCAGGCGGTCACGCTGGGACAAACGAGTGACGCGGCCGAGCGGCCGCGTCGTGATGAGTAGCGCATACGGGATTCGAACCCGTGCTACCGCCGTGAGAGGGCGGCGTCCTAGGCCCCTAGACGAATGCGCCGTGACAGCCCTGAGATATGACCTTGAGACCGGTGGGATCTGGACTGGGGGAGGAGGACTCGAACCCCCGCTCCTGGGACCAGAACCCAGTGTCCTACCAACTAGACGATCCCCCATTGATCTTCGGCCGTGGGGAAAGGTAGCAAAGGATGAACGGCAGATGGCGGCCCACGTGTGCCCGCCCGCTCCGCTGCACGGACGCGACGATCCCCGGCGTGGCGCGTCCGCCCCGAGCTCGTCACCCGTCCGCGGAGACGACGCAGTACGTCGCCACCTACGCGGTCGCGGACTCCCAATCGCGATACAGACTCGTGTAGATGCCGTCCCGACTCATCAACTCGTCGTGGCTGCCCTGATCCGCGATGCGGCCGTCCGCCACGACCACGATGCGGTCGGCGCGCCGGATGGTGGAGAGGCGGTGGGCGATGATGACGGCCGTGCGACCGCTGAGCAGGCGGTCGAGAGCGTCCTCAATCCGCTTCTCGGTTCCGATGTCGACGGATGAAGTGGCCTCATCCAAGATGATGAGCTGGGGGTCGGCCACCAAGGCGCGTGCGAAGCAGATCAACTGGCGCTGCCCGGACGACAGGCGAGCACCTCGCTCCTGCACGTCGGTGTGGATGCCGTCGGGCAGGCCGTCCACGAACTCGAGAGCGCCCACCGTTTCGAGCGCCCTGCGGACGTCCTCGTCGGTAGCGGCAGGGAAGGCGAAGCGCACGTTCTCGGCGATGGTTGTACTGAAGAGGTGCCCCTCCTGGGGAACGATTCCCATCTGGGCACGTAAGGACTCCTCGCGTACGCCGCGCAGGTCGATCCCGCCCACGGTAACGGTGCCCTCGTCGGGGTCGTAGAGGCGTGCGATCAACTTGGCGATCGTGCTCTTGCCCGCGCCGGTGGCCCCCACCAGCGCTACCGTCGCGCCGGGCGCGATGTGCAGGTGGACATCGCGGATGACGTAGTCACGTCCGTATCCGAACGAGACCCCGTCGAGGTCGATGGCCCCGGGAACGGCGGGCAGGTCCACGGCGTCGGCGCGGTCGGTGACGGCCGGGTCGGTTTCGAGCACCCCGAAGATCTTCTCGAGCGCCGCCATGGCCGACTGGAAGGTGTTGAAGAGCTGTGAGAGCTGCTGGATCGGGTCGAAGAACGCCGAGAGGTACCCGATGAACGCGACCATCACTCCCACGCTCAGATCGGTGCTCAGCACCCGGTTGCCGCCGTACCAGAGGATGAGCGCGGTGCCGAGTGCGGCGAGGAGTTCCACCGCCGGGAAGTAGATGCCCGACACCGTGACGGTGGTCATGTTGGCCTCCCGGTACTCCCGGTTGGCATCGCGGAAGCGTCGGCGGACCTCATCCTGGCGCCCGTGGGCCTGAACCACGCGCACTCCCGACAGGGTTTCCTGCAAGACGGTGAGGACGACGGCTACGCGTTCGCGTGTGAGCCGGTACGCCTTCGCGGCCGTCACGCGGAACCACGCAGTACCCACCGCGAGGATCGGGAAGATGATGAGCGCGGCGATGGCCAGCTTCCAGTCATACGCGATGAGGATGCAAACGACGCCGATGAGCGACAGCCCGTTGATGACGAGCGATGTCGCCCCCTCGACCACGAGTTGGTGGACGGCCTCGATGTCGGAAGTCAGGCGACTGACGCTGCGCCCGGTGGGTGTGCGCTCGTGGTGCCCGAGGTCGAGCCGCATCATGTGACGGAACACTTGGCGGCGCAGGTCGAGCAGAACCCGCTCGCCCACCCACGACGACAGGTAGCTCTGCCAGTAACCGGCGACGAGCCCAATGAGGCCGATGACCACGAACACCGTGACGATGACGGCGAGCGCCGTCACGCTGCCTACGGAGATACCGGAGTCGATGGCGATCTGGGCCAGCGCCGGACCGGCGAGCCCGGCGGCCGTCACCAGGAGCATGAGGACGACCGTCAGGATCACGCGCCCGCGGTAGGGGCGGAAGTACGGCACGAGACGCCGCACGTTCCGACGTGGCCGGCGGGTGCCGCGGGGCTCGTCCTCGTCGTGGTCGAGGCGACTGATCAGGCCGCCGACATGGCCGTGTCCCACGGGTCGCGTACCCATCAGGCGTCGCGTCCCACGCGTTTGTCGGGGCGCGCGAGCCCCTGGTCGTGGATCTCTCGGTAGAGCATGCTCGTGGCGTAGAGGTCGTCGTGCGACCCGCGCGCGGCCACCCGTCCGTCGTCGATCAGGACGATCTCGTCGGCCAGCCGGATGGTGGACAGACGGTGGGCGATGATGATGGTGGTCCGCCCGGCCATCACCGTGGCAAGCGCGGTGGAGATCGCCCGCTCGGTGGAGGCGTCCACCGAGGCCGTGGCCTCGTCAAGCACCAAGATGCGCGGATCCTGCACGATGGCCCGAGCGATAGCGATACGTTGGCGCTGGCCACCGGACAGCGTGACGCCGCGCTCGCCCACCACGGTGTCGTACCCCTCAGGAAGGGCGCGAACGAAGGCGTCGGCCTGCGCGAGGCGCGCGGCGCTTTCCACCTGCGCATCCGTGGCGTCGGGACGGCCGAAGGCCACGTTGGCGCGGACGGTGTCGGAAAACAGAAACGGTTCTTGGCCCACCATGCCGACGATCCGGCGAGCATCCTCTAGGCGCAGGTCGCGCAGGTTGGCGCCATCCACGTACACGGCACCCTGCTGGGGGTCGTAGAAGCGGGGGATGAGCTGCGTGATGGTGCTCTTGCCCGACCCCGTGGGGCCGATGAGGGCGACGATGCGCCCGGCGGGGATGTCCAGATCGATGTCGTGCAGCACCGGTCGATCGGGGTCGTACCCGAAGGTGATGCCCGAGAGCACCACGTGGCCGCCACCGTCGGGCATGGGGATGGGGTGCTCGGCCTCTACGATCTCGGGCTCCGTATCGAGGATCTCGAACACTCGCTGGCCGCTCGCTGCCGCGCGCTGTGCGTTGCCGATGAGCATGCCGATGGACCGGAAGGGCCAGGTGAGGATGGCAAGGTAGAGGTAGAACTGCACGAATGCGCCCAGGGTCAGGGTTCCGTTGATGGTGAATGTGCCGCCCACGAGAATGACCACGGCCACGCCGAGCACGGGCAGGAAGCCCATGAGTGACTGGTAGAAGCTCTGCAGGCGCGCCGCGTCCATGCTGCGGGCGAACGCGGTGTGGGCGCGCACTGCGAACCGGTCGCTCTGTGCCACCTCTTGACCGAAGGCCTTGACCACCCGGATCCCGGCGATGCTCTCCTCCGCCGTCTGGGTGACATCACCCACCTTCTGTTGCACGTCCACCAGCACGGGGTGTGAGCGCGTACTCGACCGCACGGCCACCAGCACTAGTGCGGGGCCCATGAGCAGGGCCAGCAGGGTGAGCGGCACGTTGATGAACAGCAGGACGACCGTGACGAAGACGAGCGTGAACGCGTGCATGAACAGAAATATGAGTCCGTACCCCAAGAAGAAGCGCACCGTCTGCAGGTCGCTGGTCGCCCGCGACATGAGTTGGCCCACCGGCATGCGGTCGAAATACCCGAACGAGAGCCGCTGGAGGTGCGCGAAGACCCGGTCACGCAGGTCGAACTCCACTGCCAGGCTCACGCTTCCCGCCATGAGACGGCGCATCACGGCGAAGAGCGCCCGGATGACGCCCACTACCACCACCGTGATGACCAATGGGAGGAGGGCGTCCTCCTGCTGGCCGGCGAGCACGTCGTCAATGACCCGACGAGTCAGATATGGCAGGGTGATCGTGCAGGCCATCAGCCCGAGCGCCGCGAGGGCGGTGATCGTGACCGACCACGTGTAGGGCCGGAGAAAGGTGAGGAGCCTGACGAGCGTGCGCAGTAGCGGGTCCGATCGTGGTGGTGGCGAGGAGCGCCCTGGGGAGTGGCGCCGCACCCCCCTCATCGCAGTGCCCAACTGTAGCGAGGGTCGCGACGCCCACCGCATCGGTCGGCTCGTGGCCTCCACTCGGGTTCCGGGTGTGCGCGTGATCGGCACGCAGTCCGACGCCGACCACCACCGTACGGTCATCACGCTGGCCGGCCCGGCCGGTGCATTGGTGGACGCCGCAGTGGGCCTCGCCACGTGCGCGCGCGACGAGATCGACCTGCGCGGGCATGACGGCGTCCATCCGTGTGTCGGCGCCCTCGACGTGCTGCCGTTCGTCGCGCTGCGTGACGAACAGATGCCGAGTGCGGTGGCCGCCGCACGTGAGGCGGCCCGGCGTATCGGCGACGAGGTGGGTGTGCCCTGCCTTCTCTACGGCCGCGCGGCGGGTGCGGGCCGCGAACGACCGGCACTCCTGCGTGCCGGCGGTCGGGACCGGCTCACCGATGCGATGTCGCGCGGGGAGGTCGTGGCCGACGCGGGTCCCTCCGCCCCCCATGTATCGGCCGGCGCCACTCTGGTCGGTGCCCGTGGCCCGCTCATCGCGTGGAACATCTGGCTGCCGGGGGCATCGTTGGACGACGCCCGCGCCATCGCCACCGCCGTGCGTGAGGGGACGGACGGCACCGGCCTCACGGGCGTTCGGGCGCTCGGACTCATGTGCACACGCCGCGGCCTTGCGCAGGTCTCCATGAACGTGGAGGATTACCGACGTACACCGCTGCGCGCGGTGGTCGAACGGGTGCGGCACGAAGCCGCGTCGCGGGGCGTCCGATCAGGGGCCTCGGAACTCGTGGGGCTCATCCCCCGCGACGCCCTACGTGGGGTGTCCCCGGCTACGCTGGGTCTCCCTGCGTTCCATCCCGCGCAGGTCATCGAGACATTTACGGAGGACTGACCGATCGCTCCCAAGCGCCGCCGCAGGCCCACCGCCGGACCCCCGCCGGTGAAGAATCCACGGTATGAGGCCAAGGTTGAGGCCACTGCCGCGGGTGTTCCGTCCACCGGACGCACGGATGGTCTGCCGAAGGGCGCACCGACCCGGGCGGGCATGAAGAGCGTTCTCGTCCGCGCCGGGGTGGCCGCGGCCATCTTCTTCGTGTTCCTCTACTTCGTGAACAAGGACACCCCGCAGATGTCTCTGACGTTCGCGGTCATCATGGGCGTGATCATGATCCCGCTCGGGATATTCCTCGATCGTCTGGCGCATCGCATGGCGGTTCGCCGCTGGAAGCGCCGGAACGGAGTGGGGTAGACATGCCCCCCAAGGGCACGCGGGATGTGCTGCCGGCCGAGAGCCGGGTTCGTGCTCTCATCGAGGGCGTGGCCGCAGACCTCATGCCCGGTCACGGCTTCGGGCGCATCACCACGCCCACCTTCGAGGAGACCGACGTCTTCGTGCACGGTGTGGGCACGGCGACCGACATCGTCCGCAAGGAGATGTACACGTTCACCGATCGTGGTGGCCGCAGCCTGACGCTTCGCCCCGAGGGCACCGCACCGGTGGCCCGCGCGTACGTAGATCACGGCATGCACAAGCTGCCCCAGCCGGTCAAACTCTGGTACCTGGCGCCGATGTTCCGTTACGAGGCGCCCCAGTCCGGTCGCTTCCGCGAGCACTGGCAAGTGGGCGCCGAGGCGTTTGGGAGTGACGACCCCCTTCTCGACGCCGAGATGATCGCGCTGTTGTCCGAGATGTACCTCCGCCTCGGCGTGCCCGGGGTCCGGCTGCGCATCGCGAGTATGGGCGACCCGGAGGGCCGGGAACCGTACCGGGAGAGGCTGCTGGCCCACCTCGCGCCCTTCGCCGACTCATTGCCCGCAGATGTCCGCGAGCGCATGGATCAAAACCCGTTACGCCTGTTCGACATGAAGGACGCCGCGGTGCGCGCCGCCGTCATCGATGCGCCGCGGCTGCTCGACAACCTCACGAGCGCGGCCCGCGAGCACCACGAGCGCGTGTTGGAGGCGCTGCGCCTTATGGGGATCGCCTACGAGGAGGACTCCTCGCTGGTGCGCGGGCTCGACTACTACACGCGCACGGTGTTCGAGTTCACGTGCGATTCCCTCGGCGCCCAAGACGGCATCGGTGGCGGCGGGCGCTACGACGGGCTGGTCGAGACCCTCGGGGGTCCCGCCGTGCCCGGCGTGGGTTTCGGTACCGGGGTGGAGCGCATCACACTCGCCCTCGGCGCGGAGGCCATCACGCAACCGGTCGTGGATGTGTACCTCGCTATCCCCGATGCCGACATCCGACTCGCGCGGATGCCGCTGCTACGCGATCTGCGCCGGTCCGGTGCTCGTGTGGAGGCCGGCCCGTCGGGCAAAGGACTCACGGCCATGATGCGGCATGCCGGTGGTCTGGGAGCACGCGTGGTCATCATCATCGGTCCGCGCGAAGAGGCGACGGGGGTTGCGACGGTGCGGGACATGCAGACCGGAGACCAGTCGGAGGTGGCGGTGGCGGATCTCGTCGCGCGCGTTACGGGGGACCTCACGTGATCGGGGCCGCCCGCTACCGCACGCACACGGCCGTGGGCGCCGCCGCCGCGGTGGGCCAGTCGGTCCGTGTGGCCGGCTGGGTCCATCGCCGCCGCGACCACGGCGGGATCGTCTTCATCGACCTCCGCGACCGCAGCGGAATTTTGCAACTGGTGTTCCATCCCGAGACGGCGCCCGAGGCCCACGCCGCGGGGGAGCGGTTGCACCTCGAGGATGTCGTCACCGTGCAGGGGGAGATCGTTGTGCGCTCGGCCCCGACGGTCAATCCGCGTATCCCCACCGGAGCGGTGGAGTTGGCCGTCTCCGCCATGGAGCGCCTGGCCGAGACCGAACCCGTGCCCTTTAGCGTGGAGGACGAGAGCACGGAGCCGTCGGAGGAGGTTCGACTCACGTACCGCTACATCGACATGCGCCGACCGCGTCGCCTCGCGGCGCTCGAACTACGTGCGCGGGTGGTGCGCGCCATGCGCCGCGTGCTCGACGACGACGGCTTCCTCGAGGTCGAGACGCCCGTCCTTACGCGGTCCACTCCCGAGGGCGCCCGCGACTTCCTCGTGCCCTCGCGCCTCAGCCAGGGCGACTGGTACGCGCTCCCCCAGAGTCCCCAGCTGTTCAAGCAACTCCTCATGGTGGGTGGTATTGAGCGCTACTACCAAGTGGCGCGCTGCTTCCGTGATGAGGACCTACGCGCCGACCGGCAGCCCGAGTTCACACAACTCGACATCGAGGCGTCGTTCGTGGAGTCCGAGGACATCGAGGACCTGACCGAGCGCGTCCTCGTGGCCTGTTTCGCTGAGGCCGGCATCGCAATTCCCACGCCGTTCCCCCGCCTGGGGTACGCGGAGGCCATGCGGCGCTTCGGGACCGACCGCCCGGACATCCGGTTCGGCATGGAGATCGTCGACTGGACCGCCGCCGCGGGGCGGACCGGTTTCGCCGTGTTCGAGGGCGTGGTACAGCGTGGTGGCGTGGTGCGTGGGCTCGTGGTGCCGGGCGCCGGTGTCGGTGTGTCACGCAAGGACGGCGCCGACATGATGGCCGAGGCCCAGGCGCTCGGCGCTGCCGGACTCGTGTGGGCGGTGGTCGAGGACGACGGCACCCTGCGTTCGCCCGTGGCGAAGTTCCTCGACGGTCTCACCGACGATCTCGGTGCGGTGCCGGGTGACCTCATCACCTTGGTGGCCGACGACGAACCGGTGGTGTCGGGCGTTCTCGGAACCCTTCGGACCCGGTTCGCCGAGCGTAACGGGCTCATCCCGGAGGGCGCGTGGGCCCCGCTCTGGGTGAACGACTTCCCACTCGTGGGGTGGAACTCCGATGAGGGCCGCTTCGACTCATTGCACCACCCGTTCACGGCCCCGCACCCGGATGACATCCACAATCTCGCGAGTGACGCCGGGTCGGTAAGAAGCCTCGCCTACGACGTGGTGCTCAACGGTATCGAGGTCGGCGGCGGCTCCATCCGCATCCACGATTCCGTCATCCAGTCGGCGGTGTTCGCCTGCATCGGCCTCGGTGCCACCGAGGCCGAAGACCGTTTCGGGTTCCTGCTCCGGGCGCTCCGTCTGGGCGCGCCGCCGCACGGGGGGATCGCGCTGGGAGTCGATCGTTTGGTCATGCTGCTCGCCGGTGAGCGCAGCATCCGCGACGTGATCGCCTTCCCCAAGACGGCCACCGGTGCCGATCCGCTCACGGGGGCCCCCACGGGTGTGGACGCTGTTCAGCTCCGAGACATCGCGGTCGCGTCCACGGCCCGGCCCCGGGAAACCGGGACCTGACGGGATCCGCGTTGTTCATCCGTTTCGATGCTCGTGAACGGGGGCGGGGTGGGAGGGGCCGGTCCTCACGGACATCACCACCCCGTAGGGGTCATCCCCGCCCTGGGATTCGTTGCAACGGGTCTCCCGCCGGGCTACGGTTGTGGTGCTCGACCGTGTTCGCGACCGGACTTAGTTCCTAACCGTTTCTCGTGACCGATATCGTGGAGTCGGGGCCGCACCCGTGCGACGTCCCGCCCATGATCCAGCCTGTTTGAGCAGGTTCGGAGCACGCCTCGGGGCGGCACGGTGGAGCACCTTCTGTTTCTGGACTTGACTGCACACCGCCGGGCAGGGTGCAGTCATGTCGGCCGGGGGGCGAGGGGGAGACGGGGCCTCGAAGTGCGAATGGCAGGTCCCATTCGGACAGCGAATCCCCCACCGTTCTCACCATGTCGTGGTGGAACCGTGCCGGGCGGAGATAATGTGGCACCCTCCGGCGCATCGCGGACCGATCCCCCTGATACCGTCGCCGCCGTGCCGCCGTATCCACCCGAGGTCATGCGCCATCTCGCCGCCCCAATCGGTGCGGGGGGCACCCCACGCCCCGATTGCGTCGGCGAGGCTGGGGCGGAGGACTGTGGCGACGTGGTGCGCATCGAGTTGGTGGTGCGCAACGGGATTGTGGAGGATGCGGGTTTCCGCGTCCGGGGTTGCGGCGCCACCACCGCAGCGGCATCCGCAGCGTGCGCGGCGCTGGCGGGGGCCCCGCTGCGACGCGCTTTGG
The DNA here is from genome assembly GCA_009694365.1 of Thermoleophilia bacterium. GTDB lineage: Bacteria > Actinomycetota > Thermoleophilia > Miltoncostaeales > Miltoncostaeaceae > SYFI01. The sequence goes on from SHVE01000005.1 coordinate 49,873, forward strand.
GCGTCTCGGCGTCGTCGCTCGATTCGGCTCTGGGCGGGCTCGGAACGGCGCGCCTGCACGGTGCGCAGATCGTGGCCGATGCCGTGTCTCAGGCGCTCGAACACTGGTACACCGCCCGCCTTGGAGAGCCCGGCCTCCCTCTTCGGCCGGGGGGCGTCGCCGTCGCCATGAGCGGCGGGGTGGACAGCGCGGTGGCGGCTCTGCTCCTCGCGGATCAGGGGTTCGACGTGGTGGGCGTAACGATGCGCTTGTGGCACGACCCCGTCGCGGCCCGTGCCGAGCGGTCGTGCTGCGCGCCCGAAACCGTTCGCTTGGCGCGGGAGACGTGCGCCGCCCTCGGGATCCCCCATCTGGTCATCGATGCGGCGGAGCGGTTCCGGTCGGAGGTGGTGGAGGAGTTTGCGCGTGGATACGCCGCCGGCCTCACGCCCAACCCGTGCATCACGTGCAACGGGGAGGTCCGATTTCGCATCCTTGCCGAGGCCGCAGCTCTGCTCGGCGCGCGCGGCCTCGCCACGGGGCACTACGCCCGCGTGGTCGAGGGTCCCGCCGGATCGCCGGTACTCGCCACCGCGGTGGACGGCACGAAGGACCAGTCGTACATGCTCGCGCGTCTCGATCGGGCCACCATCGAGCGGTTGATCCTGCCCCTAGGTGGCCTCACCAAGGTAGAGGTACGGGATCTGGCCGCTGGGGCCGGGCTGCCGGCCGCCGATGCGGTAGAGAGCCAGGACGTATGTTTCGTCGGCAAGGGCGGATACGCGCCATTCCTCGAGCGGCATGCGGGCCTCACGCCCAGGACCGGGGAAATCGTCGACATGGATGGCACCGTGGTGGGGGACCACAGTGGTTATTGGCGTTACACGGTGGGCCAGCGGAAGGGAATCGGGGTGGCGGCATCCACGCCGCAGTACGTGATCGCCACCGATGCGGCGCGCAATCGCGTGGTGGTGGGCCCCCGTGCGGCCCTCGCGTCTTTCCGTATCTCATTGCACGATGTCGTGGCCCACGAGGCGCCGGGTCGTACACTCGACGTTCGGATCCGGCATCATGATCGTTCCCTGCGGGGCTCGCTCCGCATGACGGGGGAGGCCACGGGCGACGTGGTGCTCGAGGAGGCCGCCGAGGCGGTCGCCCCGGGGCAGGTTGCGGCGCTCTATGACGACGGTCGTCTCGTGGCCGCAGGAACAATCGCCCGCGCGTTCGCCGGGCACGAGCAGTCGGAGGCATAGATGGGATGGTCTGACGTAGCCAGCCTTGCGCTCGCAATCTTCCTGATCGCCGTCGGAGCCGGGCTCTTCTACCTGTTCGTTCGTCTGGGCGAACTGTTCGGCAGGGTGGAGCAGTCGATCAAGGAGGTCACCGACGAGACGGTGCCGATCCTCACCCGCGTGCAGGTAACCGTGGACGAGATCAACGCGCAGTTGGGCCACGTGGACGAGATCTTGACCAGTGCCGTGAGCGCAACGAAGAGCGCGGAGCAGGCCGCGAGCACGGTGTCGAAGACCGTTACTGGTCCCGCCCGCGCCCTCAGCGGACTCTCGGCGTCGGCCGTTGAGGCGCTCAGGTCGTTCCGTGCCCGTCGCGCCAGTGGCACGCCCTCCGACGGCCCGGTGCGGCACGAGAGCCCGTATTGAGGTTGACGACCCCCATCGTCGTAGGGGCGGCGGCCGTGGCGTGGCTTGCGGTCCGTCAGCGGAACCCCGCCCGGTGGCCGGCACTTGTTATCTCCGAAGCCGCCTCGGCCGTCCGTGACGCCCGCGAGGCCATGGCGGACGCCGCTCGAGCGGGAGTGCGTACCGAGCACGCGTTCGACGACGACATGGGCACCGCGCGGGGTGACGCGCGCGTCTGGGACTGACCCAACCGTCCCCGCGGATGGCGGTGGGGACGCTGGTACATTGCCGCGCGTGACCACCTCTGAGATCCGCGAGGGCTTCCTCCGCTACTTCGAGCGTGAGGACCATCTCCGGATTCCCTCCTCATCGCTCGTGCCGTTCGAGGACGATCCGTCCGTGCTGCTCACCATCGCGGGGATGCAACCGCTCAAGTCGTACTTCCTGGGGCGGTCCCAGCCCCCTGCCGCACGGATGACCAGCGCACAGAAGTGCTTCCGTACCCTCGACATCGATCAGGTGGGCCGCACCGCGCGCCACCTCACATTCTTCGAGATGCTCGGCAACTTCTCGATCGGTGACTACTTCAAGGACGACGCGATCAGGTTCGGGTTCGAACTGTCCACCGAGGTGCTCGGATTCGACCCCGAGCAGATCTGGATCACGGTCTTTGCGGGGATGGACGGTGTACCGGCTGACGACGAGGCCCTCGAGCGCTGGGTGGAGCTCGGAATCCCCCGTGAACGCATCCAACGCCTCGGCGAGGCCGACAACTTTTGGAAGGCCGGGCCCACGGGTCCGTGCGGCCCCAACACCGAGCTCTACCTCGACCGCGGGCCCGCCTTCGGACCGGACGGCGGTCCCGTCACGGGTACCGACCGGTTCCTCGAGTTCTGGAACCTCGTGTTTATGCAGTACGACCGCGCCGAGGACGGCACGCTCACGACCTTGCCGGCGAGGAACATCGACACCGGCGCCGGACTCGAACGCCTCGCGGCCATCCTTCAGGACCGGACCACCATCTTCGAGACCGACGGTTTTCGCCCGCTCATCGCGTGGGCGGAGCAGGCCTCGGGTCGTACGTACGGAACTCACCCGCGCACGGACCGTTCCATGCGGGTGCTCGCGGATCACTCACGCGCCATGACGTTCCTGGCCGCCGACGGGGTGAGGCCGGGCAATGATGGTCGCGATTACATCCTCCGGCGCATCATTCGCCGCGCGGTGAGCGAGGCCGCGTCCCTCGGCCTCGCGCCCACACGCCTCGTAGGCCTCGTGGACATCGTGGCCGACGGCTACGGCGACGCCTACCCCGAGATCATCGCGGAGCGGTCGTCGGTGGCCGACGTGGTGGGGGCCGAGGCCGAGCAGTTCGCCCGGACCCTCGAGCAAGGGACGCGTTTGCTTGAGGAGGTACTCGCCCGCTCCCGCTCCGGAGGGGTCATCAGTGGTGACGATGCCTTCCGTCTGCACGACACCTTCGGGTTCCCGCTCGACCTCACGTGCGACGCCGCCGCGGAGCACGGCGTTCAGGTGGACGAGGCCGGCTTCGATCTCCTCATGGAGGCCCAGCGCGACCGTGCGCGCGCGGCGGCCCGGACGGGCACGGGCGTCACCCGCACAGCGGCCGAGTCCCTCTCCGCACGCACTGACACCACACAGTTCGTGGGATACGACGAACTGGAGGTGGTTACCGTCGTCACGGCCCTCATGCCGCTCGACGACGGTGAGGCCCTCGTCAAGGTTGCCCGATCGCCGTTCTACGCCGAGGGCGGTGGACAGGTGAGCGACGACGGGTGGGTAACGGGCGCCGCGGGCAGCGCCCGTGTGCTCGACGTGCTCCGGGTCGGTGACGACCAAGTGCTCCGCGTCGCCATCACCGGCGATCTGCCGGAGGGGGCGTCGGTTACGGCGACTGTGGACGTGGCCCGTCGGCACGCGACGCAGGCCAACCACACAGCGACCCACGTGCTGGGTTGGGCACTGCGCGGGGTTCTGGGCGACGGCGTACGCCAGGCGGGGTCCTACGTGGGTCCGGACAAGTTGCGTTTCGACTTCCGTCACCGCGGTCGCATCGCGCCCGATGTTCTCGAGGAGATCGAGGCGGAGGTCAACGCCCGCGTGGCGGAGGACACGCCCGTGCGTACTCAGGTCATGCCGCGTGCCGAGGCCGACGCCCTCGGAGCCATCGGTCTGTTCGAGGAGAAGTACGGCGAGGTGGTGCGCGTGGTGCAGACCGGCGACTTCTCGAACGAACTCTGCGGTGGCTGCCATGTGTCCCGGACCGGCGAGATCGGCCCTCTGGTGATCGTGTCGGCGGGCAGCAGCGGTGCGGACACCCGACGTATCGAAGCCGTCACCGGACTGGCCGCCCTGGACCATCTGCGGTTGCGCAACCGTGATCTGGCCGATGAGGTCGCCCAGCAGGACGAACGCATCCGTAGGTTGGAGGCCGACTTGAAGGCCGCCCGATCTGGGCGGGTGGATGTCGCCGCGATCGTCGACGCCGCCGAGGTTGTCGGCGTCGTCTGCATCGTCGCTGCCGAGGTCGACGCCGCCGACATGGACGAGCTGCTGGCACTCACCGACCGGGTGGCGCAGGCCATGGGGCCCGGATCGGCGGTCGTGCTCGGTGCGGGTGCGGATGGGAAGGCTCTCCTCGTTGCCAAGTTCGACGAGGCCGCGGTGTCCGCGGGGATGTCGGCCACCGATCTCATGCGCGAGGTGGCCCCCGTGGTCGGCGGTGGCGGTGGTGGCAAGCCGGGACTGGCCCGGGCGGGCGGCACGGAGGCGGAACACATCCCTGAGGCCATAGATCGCGCGTGGGCGGTACTCCGATCGGTTGCCGGATGAAGGCCCTCGGACTCGATCTTGGGCGCGCGCGAACCGGAGTTGCCGTGAGCGACCCGTCCGGGACGCTCGTGCGACCTCTGCCCGTGATCGTTGAGATCGACCGACCCGCCGGGGTGGCCGCACTCGACCAGGTCATTGCCCAGGAGGCCCCGGATGTCATCGTCATCGGCGAGCCCCGCCTTATGTCGGGGGAGGTGGGGGAGCAGGCCCACCACGCCCGATCCTTCGCGGGACGCCTACGGTCCCGCGTGGACGCCCGCGTGGAGTTGATGGATGAGCGCATGTCCACGACGGAGGCCGAGCGACGTCAGCGTGAGAGCGGTTCCACCGCAGACATGGACAGTCTCGCCGCGTGCGTCATCCTCGACGCGTGGCTCACAGCGCGGGGTGACGGGGGATGAGTACGTCTCGGCGACCGCGGGGGCCTGCCCGTGCAACCCCGGTCGGTCGCACGGTCATCAAGATGCTGGTGCCGATCATCGGCCTGTTCGTGGTCATCGTGGTGGTGCTGGTTCTCGTGGGAGGCCGCGTCTCGGGTGGGGGCGGGGTGGTCTCCTCGCCCCAACTCGTGGATGTGCTGTTCCCCGAAGGTCTCCGGCGCAGCGAGATGGCAGCGACCCTTGAGAATAATACGGGCGTGTCCGCCGCCACCTACCTCGCGGCAACCGACCCATCGAAGACCGGGCAGGCACTGGCCGGTGCCACGACGCCCACGTCACTCGAGGGATTCCTGTTCCCGGCCACCTACCCCGTGGATCCTGCGCGTTCCGTTGCGGAGCTGGTGGACTACCAAGTACGCACGTATGTCAGTCGCACGGCGGATGTGGACTACTCATACGCGAACAAACGGAACCTCACGAAGTACGACGTGTTGATCCTTGCCTCGATCGTGGAACGTGAGGCCTTACGGAAAAAGGATCGCGGGTTGATCGCGGGCGTGTTCTACAACCGGCTTCGCTTGGGGATGCGGATCGACAGCGATGTCACGGTGAACTACGTGATCGGGTCGTGGTCGAAGGCACTCACGGCGGCGGACCTCAGGATCGACTCGCCCTACAACACGCGTCGCTACCTCGGGCTGCCCCCCGGGCCCATCTGCAACCCGGGCCTCGAGTCCATCGAGGCGGCGGCCAACCCGACCCCGACCCCGTACCTGTTCTTTGTCGCCAGCCCGAGTGGAACGGTGTACTACGCGACCGACGAGGCGGACTTCGCCCAGGTGGTCGCCCGAGCGGGACAGGAGGGCGGATGACGAGGGCGCCGTGGCCCACCGCAACGACGCGGTTCGTCGGTGTCATCGGGTGGCCGGTGGATCACTCGCTGTCGCCGTCGATGCACAACGCGGCGTTTCGGGCTCTCGACCTCGATTGGGCGTACCTCGCGTTTCCGATCCACCCGGATCACGTGCACACGGCCGTGCGGGGTCTCTTTCGGGCGGGCTGCGCCGGGTTGAACGTCACCATTCCACACAAGCACGCGGTGATCGAGTGCTGCTCGTCGGTCACGCCCGCCGTGGAGGCGATCGGCGCTGCGAACACGCTCATCCCCGACGGTAACGGTGGGATGACCGGTGACAACACCGACGCCGAGGGATTCCTGCGGGCGCTCGATGAGGCTGGGCCGATCGAGCTCCAGGGCGCGAACGTGCTGCTGATTGGCGCGGGCGGGGCGGCGAAGGCCGTGGCATTCGCACTGACGGGCCGTGGCGCCCGTCTGCGGGTGGCCAATCGCACCGAGGAGACGGCCGCGACGCTGGGTGATGTGGTGCCCTTTACCCGTGAAGCGATGGAGGATGCCGCCCGGTCGGCGGTACTCGTGGTGAACGCGACCAGCCTTGGCATGGGCACCGACGAGGTTCCCGACGAGTTACCGGTGGAGGGCATCGGACCGGGCACTGTGGCATTCGACCTGGTCTATCGGGCGACTCCGACTCCGTGGCTGTGCACCGTGGGTGCGCAGGGCGCCCGCACGGTGGACGGTCTCGGAATGCTGCTGCACCAAGGGGCAGCAGCATTCCAGCAGTGGACCGGGTCCGAAGCGCCACTTGAGGCGATGCGGGCCGGACTCACCTCGCCGGAGGTGGGCTGACCCCACACCGTCGGGTGCACAACCCGATCCCGTCGGAAAGGGTCCGGGTACGGAGTGCGGTCCTCATGGACCGATCGTGGTGGATCGACTCCCTCACGCAATCGTGACCGATCAAGTGCTCCTGCACCGCAGTGGTCCTAGGATCAGCGCACAAGGGGTCGGTTACACCACTTCCGACGACGTGACGGTCGTGACCCGTGAGCCCCCTCTACGAGGCCATCATCCCCACGGAGATCTCCCGTGGCACACGCTGCCACCGGCGCGGTGAACGGGCCTGCCAGGTGGCCTCGGTCGGTGGTGCACGGCCCTCCGGCACACCCGGCCCGATGACTCGTCGTTCACGGTGTGGCGCGACAACACCGATGGCGTCCGACGCGGGGCCTAGCCTGACATGTCCCTTCGTTAGCCGGGGGACACCATGACGACTTTCCTCCATACCGCCGACTGGCATCTGGGCATGACCCGGCGCTTCCTTTCCTCAGAGGCGCAGGCGCGCTACGCAGACGCTCGCATCCAAGCGGTACGTGATCTCGCAGGCATCGCGCGCGATGAGGAGTGCGCATTCGTGGTGGCCTGCGGCGATCTGTTCGACTCCAACCATGTGGATCGTCAGATCGTGGCACGGGCGCTTGAGGCGATGGCGGCGTTCACGGTCCCCGTTCTGCTGTTACCCGGTAACCACGATCCGCTGGATGCCGGATCGGTGTATCGGTCGCGCATGTTCCTCGAGCGGAAGCCCGCCGCGGTCACGGTGATCGAGGGAACGGACCCCATCGCGGTGGTTCCTGGGATCGAGGTGGTGGGTGCGCCGTGGACCACGCGGCGCCCGGGGGCCGATCTCGTGGCGGCGGCGCTCACGGGACTCGCACCGCCCCCTTCGGGGACGACGCGAGTTCTCGTGGCGCATGGGGTGGTGGACGTGCTCTCCCCAGACCCCGACGACCCCGGGCTTATCGTCACGGCCTCGCTCCGTGCGGCGTTGGACGCCGGGGTGGCCTCGTACGTCGCGCTTGGGGATCGCCACTCCTGCACCGTGGTGGTGGATGATCCGCGCGTGCGGTATCCCGGTTCACCGGTCGCCACCGATCACCGCGAGGTGGACTCGGGCTCGGCGTTGGTGGTGCGGCTGGGCGACGGTTCCGTCGACGCCCGGTCGGTGCCGGTGGGTCACTGGGCCTTTGTGCGGCGTGACGTGCTCCTGAACGGGGACGAGTCGATCGAGCACCTCGGTACGGATCTGGCGGTCATCCCAGACAAACAGCGCACGATCGTCCGCCTCGCGCTGGCGGGAACCCTCAGAATGGGTGAGGACGCTCGTCTGCACCAGATGTTGGCCGAGTATGAGGACCTGTTCGCAAGCCTGACTGTGTCGGAGCGCAGCAGCCGTGTGGTGGTGGTGGGGGACGAGAGCGAGTTGCACGACCTCGGCCTGTCGGGGTACGCGAACGCGGCCGTGGCCGAGATCAACGCGCTGTCGGTGGCCGAGGGGCCCCAGCAGCGGGCAGCCCAAGATGCGCTCCGCATCGTGTACCGCCTCGTGGGATCGCGTACATGAGAATCCACCGTGTGTCGCTGCGTGATTTCCGGGGGGTGGTCACCGCCGACATCCACCTCGCCCCGGAGGGCATCACAATCGTCCAAGGTCCCAACGAGGTGGGCAAGACGAGCGTGGCGGATGCCATCGAGATGCTCATCACCGACCCCGACTCGTCGACGAGGGGGCGTGTGAAGGCCGCGCAGCCGGCAGGGAAGGACGTGGGCCCCTGGGTGGAGATGGAGTTCGAGACGGGCGATTACCGGCTCACCTACTCCAAGCGCTGGGTGCGGAACGCCGGCACCGAGCTCACCATCGTCGCCCCCGTGCATGAGCAACTAACCGGGCGATCGGCACACGATCGGGTGCGGGAGATCCTCGACGAGACCCTTGACTCCGCCCTGTTCGCTGCTCTCCGACATCAGCAGGGTGTGCCGCTCGGACAAGCCGATCTGGCGGGCAGCGCGTCGCTCGCCCGGGCGCTCGATCGCGCCGCGCAGGGTGGACCGATCGGTGCCGTTGACGCCGCCGAGTCCGATCTCATCGGCGCGATCGACGCGGAGCGGCAGATGTGGAGCACCAAAGGGGGCCGTCCCAACCGAGCACGGCAGGAGCTCCGCGACGCTGCCGATGTGGCCCGCGACACGCTGGCGACGGAGTCGGCGGCCCTGAACGGGCTTGAGGACCGCATCGAAGAGCACCAGAGGATTGAGCACGACCTCATCGTGGGTGATGCCGGTGAGCCCGAGATGCGTGATCGCGTCGCCACCATCGAGGCGGAGAATGTCGCAATCGCGGATCGTGAGAGAACGGTGCACGATCTCGATCAGGCGGCGCAGCTTGCGGACAGCGTCGCGCGTGAGGCGACAACCGCATCCGACACCCGCACGCGGCTCGTGGATACCTTGGCCGAAGCGGATGCGCGTATCGCGGACATCGGGGCGGATGAGCAGCGTGCGGGTGGGCGAATGGACGGTGCGACCACCACCCGCGATGCCGCCGCCGCCCGTCTCGCGCTTGCCGCGGAGTCCCGGGTGCGTGCTGACGCCGCGTTCGACGCCGCCGCGGCGGATGCCGAGCACCTGCGCGACGTATTCGACCTCGGGTTTCTCCGGGAACGCGACGTCCAGGTACGCACGGCGGACGAGATCATCACGGCGTGCGACGCGTTCCTGCTCGATTGCCCCCTGTCTGCGCTACTCATGGAACAGATCGACGACGCGGCCGAGTTGGATGCCATGGCGCGGGGGCGGTTGGGAATTGCGTCCACCCGGGTACGGGTGACGGCAGAGTCACCGCAACACATTCATGCCAACGGAGATGACCATCATCTGGGCTTGGATGAGGTTGTGGATGTGGATTTGGCTCCGGGCGCGGTGCTGCTGCTACCCGGCATCGTCCGGCTGGGCGTGATGGGGGACGACACCGCGGTGACCGACGCCGCGAGGGCGGCCTGTCACCTCGGCGACCTGCTTACGCTTGCGGGAATCGCCGAGGGCGGTGTCCTGGCGGCGCGCTCCCTCGATCGCCGTCGTCGGGAGGAGGAGGCGCGTGGGGAATCCGCGCGCGACGATCGCACTCAGCAACTTCGCGACCTCACGTCGGACGAGATGGACGGGAAGATTGCCCGTGCCGAGGAGCGGGTTGTCGAGTACACCGAATCACGGGCCGCTGATGTGGTGGTGCCTGCGAGCGTTGAGGAGGCAAATTCCGCCCGCGCCCGTGCGGAAGAGGATCGGGGGGCCGCGCGGCGGGAGGAAGACTCCGCCCGTGATGCCCACTCCGTGTCCCAGCAGGCGGTAACGGCGCTTCAGACCGCCGCCGCCGTGCGGGGCAGTCTCCTAGGCGTGGTCCAGGAAAAGGCGGATACGGATCGCGTTGCCTTGGAAGAGGCCCGGACCGGGAGCCCAGACGCGGCGCTCGATGCTGCGGCAACGCGGTTGCGCGCCGAGGCCGTGGAGGCGCACGATCGTCACGCGGCGGAGGCCGAGGCACTGCGGAAGGAGGATCCGGACGTGGTACGCGAGCGGTTGGACAACGCCCGCGGGGCGGTGGAGCGCCTCATGCGTGAGCGCGGTGATCTCCGCCTGCGCAGGGAACGGCTGGCCGGGGAAATCTCGTCGGTGGGTGACGACGGGCTCGCCGATCGGGTGGCACGGGCAACCGATCAACTCGAGGCCGCCGAGGCGTCCCGCGACGACGCCGAGCGCCGGGGTGATGCCGCCGACCTGTTGTACGAGGTGATGATGCGCCACCGGGACGCCGCGCAACGTTCGTACGTGGCCCCGTTCCGTGCCGAGATCGAACGCCTCGCGGCCTTCGTGTTCGGTCCGGGAACCACGGTGGACGTGGACCACACGACCCTCGCCGTCCAGAGGCGGACGCGTGGGGGCGTAACCGTGGAGTACGACAATCTGTCGGGTGGTGCGCGAGAGCAGTTGGCTGTGATCGGTCGGCTGGCCGCCGCCACTATGACCGCACCGGACGACGGATCGGCAGGCGGGGGCACGCCGGTCATTATCGACGATGCTCTGGGGTACTCAGACGCCGTCCGTCTCGAGGGAATCGGCGCTGCGCTGGCCGCCGCGGGGCGGCGGTGTCAGGTGATCGTGCTCACCTGCATGCCCGAGCGGTATTCGGGTATCGGGTCCGCGACGGTGGTGCGCATGGAGGTTACGCGGTAACCCAGAGGCCGCGCGCCTCGGGGGATCGTCGGTGGGCGTCCGGTGGGGTGCCCGTGGTCATGCCGGCCGTCGTGGCGCCACTTGCCCGGGCGTGCGGCAATCCTGGCGTGCGCGGGCACCACGTGGTGACGGTCGGTCAGAGTTGGGGGCGGGACGAATCCCAACCGGCGCGCACACGCGTCAATCGCGCGCGCGCTCGTCCTATGAACCTTCCACGAAATCGGTGTGAGGTCCGCTGCCCAACCGACCCCCGCCGATGGCACGGTCCGACTGATCACGTTGTCACCTCACCGGTGCGCATGCCGGGTACCGACCGGCGGGAGTTCCCTCTCGTGGACCGGGCCACTGCTCGGCGATTGCCAGCAGGGGTCGTCTGCCTCCGGGTCGTGCGGCGGACGGGAGTGACCGATCAGTACGCACGGCGGGTCACGAGGTGGTTCGCCATCCGTGTGTCGCACGTTCTCGTACGTCCTGGTCCCCGACCGTCGTACCATGACACCCATGGCTGACTCAGCGCACACCCGCCGCATCGGCGTGATCGTGGTGGATCACGGAAGCCGCCGCGCCGAGAGCAACGAGATGCTCGAGCAACTCACCCGCACCGCCATCGCCGATACGCTGTCGTACGACATTGTTGAGCCTGCGCACATGGAGTTGGCCGAACCCTCCATCGCCGCCGCGTTCGACACCTGTGTGGCGCGCGGCGCGACGTCCGTCGTCATTCAGCCGTACTTCTTGCTGCCGGGTAGGCACTGGCATCAGGACATCCCAGCATTGGCCGAGGCGGCGGCGTCACGTCACCCGGAGGTGCCGTTTCTCGTGGCCGCTCCGTTCGGAGCGCACCCCCTGATGGCCGACGTGGTGTCGGCCCGCGTGGAGTACTGCCTTGCACACGCGCGCGGTGAAGTTCCGGAGTGTGAGGCCTGCGCCGGCACCGGTGTGTGCCGCATGCGTACCGCCGGGGCCATGGACGCATCGCTCGATCACTAGCAGGGGGCCACGGGTGGGCGGGTTACCCCCGCCCACCCGTGGTGCGAGCTACTTGCCCTTCTTTGGAGCTGCCTTCTTCACGTCCTTCTTCGCCACCGCAGCAATCTTCTTCACGTCTTTCGTGACCGATGCGGTGGCCTTCTTCACGACCTTGCCCGACGACGCCGCAACTTTCTTTACGTCCTTCTTGGCCGTGGGGGCCACTGGCGTGCCGAGCGGCTTGAACTTGCCGTTCGCGGCCTCCTTGAAACGACTACCCGCCGCGAAGCGGACCACGGTGCGGGCCGGAATCTTGACCTTCTGGGTTGGGTTGCGGGGGTTGACGCCCGTTCGGGCGGCACGACGCGCCGTCGAGAACGTGCCGAATCCGAGGAACGCGATGCGCTCGCCCTTGTGGACACCCTCCTTCAGAAGATCAAGGAAGTGCTCGGTGACGTTGGCAGCTTGAGCGAGCGTCAACTCGGTCCGCCCGGCCAATTCCTTCGCGAACTCGGTCTTGTTCATTCCGGACCCCTAACTGTCCGTGAAAGAAGGTGGCGCGCCTGTGGTGATGCGACTTTTGCGATATTACCAGCGGTTTCGACGGATTATTACTCACGGGCCGTCCCAGAGCGGACCATGAAACCGGTCACGATGTGGGGTGGATCGTAGAATCGCGGGCAGACCCCATCGCGCCGCGGGCATGGTGCGTTCGGGCCCAACCCGGGGTCACCGAGTGGTGCGCGGTCGCGACGATCACGGGCGCGAGGGGCCTCCGGCCTCCGGCCTCCGGTTGTCACCGGTCGTCACCGGTCGTCGCCAACGGCCGCCCGGTCGGCCACCAGCACGGCGCGTCTCGGGGCGACCCGCCCGGCGGAGATCGACGGATCACCCGCCCGCAGGCGGTGCAGTATGTCCCGCTTGTGCCGACCGGTGACCAACCACACCACGAGGCCCGCCGAATTGAGGGCGGGGTAACTGAGGGTCACCCGTAGAGTGCCGTCGTGCGGTTGTGTGGTGGCGATCACGGGGGCGTGATCGCCCGGGGGAACCGGATCGCCGAGTGTGAGGGATGCCGTGTGACCATCCTCCCCCAATCCCAGGTGCACGACGTCGATCGGGCCGTCGAGTGACGCGAGCACGCGCCCGTAGTCGGCAATCGCCGCGTTGGCTCCGAGCGCCACCCGCATGGGGTGGAGGGTGGCGGCCGACGCCGCGGACTCCTGGATGAGCGGCGCGAGGCGCGAGAGGTTGCGAACCGGATCCCCATCTGGTGCCACGCGTTCGTCCACTTGGAGCACGTCGACGGCGTGCCAGGCGAGGGGCAGGTGCACCAAGTGCGCGATCATCCGCCACGGGGTCGTGCCCCCGGACAACGCGACGGAGGCCCGTCCACGCAGGGCGATGGCGATGTCGAGGGCATCGGCGATGACATCGGCGGCGCGGGCATCGGCGGTGTCGGCATCGTCCGATACGAGCAGATCGGTCATCGAGGTTGAGCGTAGTCTGTGGTCGGTGGGGTGCCGCGCGGGCGTGCACCGACCCCCGGGAGGTATGCATGCGGATCGCGATGATGGGTCTCGGCAGGATGGGCGCCAACATGGCTGTGCGCCTCCAGCGCGCCGGGCATGAGGTGGTCGGGTTCGACCGGTCGCCCGTGGCCATCGCCCAGGCCGAGGAGCGCGGCATCGCGCCCGTCGCTGACGTGCGCACTCTCGTCGCGTCGCTCGATTCCCCGCGTGTGGTGTGGTTCATGCTTCCCGCGGCCGTGACGGGCGCCGCCATCGACGATGTGGCATCGCTCCTCGACCCCGGCGACATCGTGGTGGATGGGGGTAACGGCCGCCACCACGACGACATTTCGAGGGCCGCAGCGCTCGGTGCACGGGGAATCCACTACGTGGATGTCGGCGTGAGCGGTGGCGTGTGGGGGTGCGACCGCGGCTACTGCCTCATGGTGGGGGGCGACGAATCGGCAATCGCCACCTTGGCCCCAGTGCTCTCGGCGCTGGCCCCCGGCGTGGACGGTGCACCGCGCACCCCGGGCCGGACCGGTCCGCCCACCGCCGCCGAGGAGGGGTGGCTGCATTGCGGCCCCGTGGGTTCCGGGCACTTCGTGAAGATGGTGCATAACGGCATCGAGTATGGGTTGATGGCCGCGTACGCCGAGGGCCTCAACATCCTGCACCATGCCGATGCGGGCGCACAGACTCGCGTGGCGGATGCCGAGACGGCACCGCTGGATGATGAGCGTATGTACCGCTACGACATCGACGTGGCGGCCATCACCGAGCTCTGGCGCCGGGGGAGTGTTGTGGGCTCCTGGCTGCTCGATCTCATTGCGGAGCAGTTCGTGGCCGATGCCACCCTCGAAGGCTTCGCCGGCCACGTGGCCGACTCGGGCGAGGGCCGTTGGGCACTGCAGGCCGCGATTGACGAGGGGGTGCCATCCCCGGTGCTCGCGGCCGCGTTATTCAGCCGGTTCTCCAGCCGTGGCAACGACGAGTTCGCGAACAAGGTGCTGTCCGCCATGCGGCGGGGCTTCGGCGGGCACGTGGAGAACGGCGGGTGAGCACCCCCGCGGACGGAATCGTCCTCTTCGGTGCCACGGGTGACCTGGCCTACAAGAAGCTCTTTCCTGCGCTCCGGTCACTTGAAGAGCGCGGGCTGCTGGGGATGCCGGTCATCGGAATCGCCCGCGAGGGGTGGACGCGCGAGAGGCTCTGCACCCGGATCCGTGCGTCGCTGGCGGATGCCGGGGTGCCGCCCGGCGACCCCGCCGCGATGCGACTCATCGCCTCAGTTCGCTACGTGCACGGTGAGTACGCCGACCCCGCCACGTTCGACCGGCTCGCCGCCGCGATGTCGGACGTCTCACGTCCGGTTTTCTATCTGGCGATCCCCCCGGCCTTCTTCGGCGGGATCGTGGACGCCCTCACGGCGCAGGGGCTCACCACCGGTGCCCGGGTGGTGGTCGAGAAGCCGGTCGGCCGGGATCTCGCATCGGCCAAAGATCTGAACGCCCTCCTCGCCCGCGATCTGCACGAGGATCAGATCTTCCGAATCGACCACTTCCTCGGCTACGAGCAGGTGCAAAACCTCATTGTCACGCGGTTCGGCAACGCCCTGCTCGAGCCCCTGTGGAACCGACGTTACGTGAGCCACGTGCACATCGAGATGAGCGAGTCGTTCGGTGTGGACGGTCGGGGCGCGTTCTACGAGACGGTCGGATGCCTGCGTGACGTGGTGCAGAACCACCTGTTGCAGTTGGTGTGCATCCTCGCCATGGAACCGCCGGTGTCGATGGACGCCGATTGCATCGCCGACGAAAAGGTGAAGGTGCTCAAGTCCATCACGCCCCTCACGTCGGATGCGATCGTGCGCGGGCAGTACGAGGGTTATTGCGACGAGGCAGGCGTGGCCCCGGACAGCGATGTGGATACCTTCTGCGCCCTCCGTTTCGAGATCGACTCGTGGCGGTGGGCCGGCGTGCCGTTCACCATCCGCGCGGGCAAACGGCTGGCGCGTACCGTCACTGAGGCGGCGGTGGAGTACGGCCGGCCCCCCCGCCAACTCGTCACAGACGCCGACGGGCAGGTCGAACCAAACCGGATGCGGTTCCGTCTGAAGCCCGACGACCTCATCCAGATCAGCCTGCAGGTGAAGCAGCCGGGCGACGAGTTGGTCATGGAGACCGTTGACCTGTCGGTGCACTACGCCGAGCGACTCGGCCCGCCGGGTCCGGCGGCATACGAGCGCCTCCTCGGCGACGCCATCATCGGCGAGAAGCGCCTGTTCGCGCGCGGTGACCTCGTGGAGGCATCGTGGGGGGTCATCGAGCCGCTCTTGGTGGATCCGCCGCCGGTGTTCCGGTACCGGTGCGGCAGCATGGGGCCGGTGGAGGCCGACCGCCTGCTCCCTCTGAATCTCGATTCGATGTTGAGTCAATCGCACGTCCCCATGACGACATGAGGCGTGCCCTCGGCATCGACGTGGGCGGGAGCGGGATCAAGGCCGCGGTCGTGGACCTCGACCGGGGTGAGATCGTCGGCGAGCGGGTGCGGGTGGACACGCCCCATCCGGCCACACCCGACGCCGTGGTGGGCGCCACGCACGAGTTGGTGGCACATCTGCTCACCGGTGACCCGGTGGGCATCGGGTTGCCCGGGCCGGTGGTGGATGGCGTACTCACGGTCGCCACACACATCGATTCGGCTTGGGTGGGGATGCTCGTCGAACCCCTGTTCACCGAGGCCCTCGGCTGTCCAGTGGCGGTGCTGAACGACGCCGATGCGGCGGGTATCGCCGAGGCCACCTACGGGGCCGCCATGGGGATCTCCGGCACCGTGCTCCTGCTCACGCTCGGCACGGGCATCGGCTCGGCCCTGCTCCGGGACGGTGTGCTCGTGCCCAACACCGAGTTCGGACACGTTTCGGTGCGAGGGATGGATGCCGAACACCTTGCGGCGGCATCCGTGCGGTCCGCGGAGGCCCTGTCGTGGAAGGAGTGGGCCGATCGCCTGTCGGAGGTCATTTCCGTGATGGACGGCCTCTTCTGGCCCGATCTGGTGCTTCTTGGCGGCGGCGTTTCGCGCGAAGCTGACCAGTTCATCCACTTGCTGGACGTACGTCCCCCCGTATGTGCTGCCGCGCTTCGGAACCGGGCGGGCATTGTCGGCGCGGCGGCGTTCGCGGATCGGCAGCGGGTGGCATGATCGTTACGCGCACGCCGGATGGCCTGCGCGTAACCATGCAGGTGGCCCATCAGGCCCAGTGCGGTCGTCTCGCCGCGGCCTGGGGAAACGCGGACGTCAGGCGCCCCGAGCCGTGGGATCCGGTCGCGTGCGCGGCCGAATGGCACGACGAGGGCTGGCGGATGTGGGAGCGGGTACCCGGTGTCACTCCCGGTGGTGCACCACGCGGCTTCTCGGAGATGGGCCATCTGGAACACGTGGCCATTCACCGACGGAGCGTGGCGGCGTGCGAGCGGTACGGCGATGCCGTCACGCTGCTCGTGGGCATGCACGGCGCCGGGCTCGTGATGCACCGCATGGGCCTCGACGGCGAGATGCCAACCTTGTCGGAGCGTCCGGCCGTCGTGCGGTCGCTGTTCACCGACAGCGCCCACGCCATGCGGGCCGCACGCGGTCGCATGGGGGAGGGGCGTGCGGTCGGCGCATGGGCATGGGCCGCTTACCGCGTGCTCCAGGCGCTCGACCTCCTCAGCCTCTACCTCACGTGGAGGGGTCTCGAGGGCGGGGAGTCATGGACCCTCAGGCGCGTTCCCCGCCTCGTGGGCGACGAGGCGGGGGTCTCCATCTCCGTGACTCGGTGCGACGACCTCATCTGCACTCTGGATCCGTGGCCGTTCACCCTCGATGTGGTGGACGCCCCGGTGGAGTGCTGCGTTATCCCCGACCGCCGTTACGCGAGTGGGGACGACCTGCGGGATGCCCTGATGGGTGCCACCCCCCAGGTGATTCCATATCGGATCGTGCGGGTCTAGTGCTCGTACTTGAAACTGATGAGCAGGCGCACGCGGTAGCGGTCGATCGTGCCGTCCTTGATTGTGAGGTCCTGCTTCACCACCTCGGCCACGCGGAGGTCGCGCAGGGTGGCGGAGGCGGTCTCCACGGCAATTAGTGCGGCGTCCTCCCACGAGTCGGCGCTGGTGCCCACGATCTCGATGACCTTGTAGACGCTGTCAGTGGACATTGAGTCCCTTCCTCTCGTGTGCCCGCGGCGATCGGCGGCTCACCAGGATTGTGGCGGGCCGACATCGGTTCCCGCAACCTCTCGGGGGATGCTAATGCTCCCCTCGTCCGTAAGGCGCGTGATGTTCACCCCTGCTCGATCGATGAGATCGGGTCCGGCGGCGAGAATGACACGACCGCGAGCGGCGTCTCCGATCAGTGCCCAGGAATCTCCCGGGCCCTCGAGGCACCGGTGCGCGAGCATGGCAAGGGCAACCGCGTCGATGGCGGCGGCCTCGTCGAGCGCGGCCAGATCGCCCTCGCGCCGGGCCACGGGCCACGCAGTGAGATCGGCGGCATCGGCCAAGATGGCGCGGGCGGGGGCGAGGCCGTCGTGTTTCGCACGACCGCCGCGCGGTCGGAACGCCGGTGGGCGTACGGCCAGCCACGCCGCGCGGTAGGTGGCCAGCCCGAGCGGTGTGCTCCCGAGGGGGTGATCCGTCTCCCACATCAGCTGCCGCAGCACCTGATCCGGTAGGGCCTCGGCCATCACATGCCCGAGGCCGGCAAGCAGTGTGACGAGGTCAATCCCACGTGCGCCGCCGTACACGGTTTCCATGCGGGGTCCAGACACCGGAAACGCGGGAATGTCGAGCCACGCGAGCACGTGCTCGGCATCGCGTTGGCCACGCACAGTGGGAACGACGAGCGGAGCATCCACGAGGATGAGGGCCGGGTCCGACCCGATGGCGGAACGAATCTGATCATCGGTCGCGCACATGTGTACGCCGAGCAGGGCTCCATCCGGACCGATCGCGGCGACTGCTGAGCGTCCTGGTGCTTGGTCGCGCCGTCGGTCCTGCACGAGGTGGATTCCGAGCGCTTGCATAGCGCGAGGGTAGTGATGGCTCACTGGTAAGCACGATTTCATGCCTCTCCGCTAGCCTTTCGCGCGGGAAACGTCCACCTCTCAGGTGGCACTCCTCGATTCGGTTGGAGCCATGAGTTCGATACTTCTCCTCGTCATCGCGATCGTCGCCCCGTGGGTGGTGCACCTCGTGTCGCCGCGCCAGCGTCTTGTGGCGGTCGTGGCCGCGGTCGCAGTGCTCCTTCTGTACGGAGTCTTCACCGGGAATCCGCTCGTCATGTGGCAGTTGTGGGTCGGCGTCATCATCGGCATCGGCAGCGTTGTGCTCTGGCTCAACATGGCATCGGGTACGCGTTCTCGTCGCCGTTGGGAGGACGAGGAAGAGGCGGAGCCCACCGGAGAGTTGTAGCTCTCCACCACCGGGGGCAGATGGGGGGAACGTCGTCGTGGCGTGGTGGGGGATGAGAGAGTGTGGTCGGACGACCGCTATCTCGCGGGAGTGATCTGTACCGGCCCGGTCGTGGCACCCGGAGGGTGCGACGAGCGTAGGGGTGGCGGACCGTCGGTCGGGTGTGCCCCAAGGGGATCGCTGACCGGACCGCAGCCCACTGCGTACCCGATGCCTCTGTTATGGCCCTAACGACCACCGACGATGCGGTGGTAGCCGTCAATCGATCAGGCGTTTGGCTCGACGTTCTCAAGGATCAGCTGGTCAGCGCGCTTCTGATCGGCGAGGAGCAGGAAGCCCTTCTTCAGATTGGCGACGCCGTGTGCCTTCTGGCCGATCGCGATGAACGCGATGCCGAGGGCGATCGGTCCGTCCTCGTACTTCGGGTCGAGGGCGGTGGCCTGAGTGGCTGCCGTGATCGCGAGGTCGTACTGCGCGGTTGCGATCAAGGCGTAGGCGAGGAAGGCCTGGGCGATGGCGCTCCCCGGGTCCATGGCCACCGCGGCTTGGAAGACCGGGACGGCCTCGGCCGTGCGGTCGAGGCGGGATAGCACGAGGCCCCGGCCCAGTAACGCCGGCGCGAGGGTCGGGTCGGTCGTGGTGGCGCGTGTGTAGGCCGCGAGCGCACCCGGGAGGTCAGCCTTCGCGAGCAGGATCTCGCCCTGCACCATCTGGCCGACAGCGGTCTTCGCACGAGCCGGGGGCCACGCGTCGAACTGTGTCTGCGCCTGGTCGGGGTCACCGGCATCAAGGCGGTCGCGCGTGCTGGCGACGAGATAGCCGAGGGTCATCGGGTTCCGCGTGATGAGAACCCGGAAAACTTTCGCGTAGTCGGGCGTGGGGTTCCAGTCGGCGGGGACCACGATGGTGCCGCTGCGTACCTCTGCGCCACGTCGGTATGCCACGGTCACCGGAGTGTCGGCGGGGAGTGCTTTGAGGGCGGCCACCCACTGACCAAGGGACGTCACGTCGAGACCGTTCAGCGCGGTGATGACGTCACCACGGCGAAGACCGGCGGTCACCAGCGCGCCCTTGGGGGCGAGTGCCGTAACGAGTTGGCCACCCGGCGCGATCATGAGCTGCCGCGCGATGGCGGGCAGATTGGGCACGGTGTAGCCGTCCAGGCGCCCACGGGGTGGGGTGAGGGTGAGGGTGAACGCGCCCTTCAGGTCCGTCGGGGTGCGACCCTTGCGATCCTTGGCACTCACAACGACCGTGTACTTGCCGGTGGGCAACTGGTATCCGTCCTCGTTCACGGCCTGGACCAAGAACCAGATGGGACCCTGCGGATGGTGTGCGGTGCTCCGGACGGTGCGGACGACGCTCTTGGTCTTCACCGAGGTGATCTTCACCGTCACGGTGACCGGCGTTTTCGACTTGAGGCCCACCATGAAGCGGGCGTGGCCCTGCTGCGCGGTGATGGTCGTGCGCAGTCGGAGCGCGGTGATCTCCGGGGGACCGGTGTTGACGCGCACCGTCGGGGTGGGAGCCGTGGGGGTCCCGGGGGCGGGTCCGGTCGTCGTCTGCCCGATCGCCCACGTGGGCAGGGTCAACGAAACAGCAGCGAGAAAGAGAGCCATGAGGGCCGATCGGCGCACGTAAATGACCTTACCACCCTTGCTAGCCTCGCCACCCATGTGGGGTCCACGACCAACGCTTGAGGTACTCGAGCGCACGCGGAGAGGTGAGGCGGTGACGCCGGATGACGTCACCGCCCTGATGGGGGCGTGGGCCACGGGAGCCGCGTCCGATGCTCAGATGGCGGCGTGGTGCGCGACGGCGGGGGTGCGGGGCGTTCCGTACGAGGCTTCCCTCGCGGTGCTGCGGGCCCTTCTCGGCAGTGGTGACCGACTGGAACTTACGGTGCTGGGGAATACGGCGGACATTCGGTCCACCGGGGGCGTGGGCGATTCGGCCCTCATCATCGCCGCGTCGGTGGCGGCGGCGGCACTGGGCGTGCGCATCGCATCCACCGGTGCGAGGTCCATCGCGCACGTCGGGGGGGTGCTCGACGCGTTGGACGCCATTCCGGGCATGCGCACCCGCGTATCGGTCGAGGAGTACGTGGTACAGGCGCGGGAGGTGGGGATGGTCATCGCCGACCCAGGCGAGCGCCTCGTGCCAGATGAGCGCCGACTGGCCGATCTGCGGGACGCCACGGCGACTGCGGAGGGAGATGCGTTCGTGACGGTCGCCGCCGTCGCACGCGGAATCAGCGGGGGTTCTGGTCTTATTGTTCTGGAGATCCCCGCGGGCCGAGGAGGGTTGCTCCCCGACATCGATCACGCCCGGGGGGCGTGCGATCTGGCGGTGCGCCTCGGGACGGAGTGGGGCCGCACGCTTGTGGCCACACCGTGTCTGCGGGACGCACCGCTCGCGGGTGTGGCGGGTCACGCCCTCGAGGTCCGGGCGGCGCTCGATCTGGTCGCAGGAGAGGGCGATCCCGATCTGCGGACCCGCGTGGTGGAGGTTGCGCGGATGGTGGCCGAGACGGTGGGGCTCGATGGCGCCGACGCGGCGGTGGTACTCACGGATGGTCGTGCCGCCGCGGTGGCCGAACGCTGGATTACCGCTCAGGGGGGCGACCCGCGAGTCGTCGGCAATCGCGGTCACATCCCCGTGGCCGGGATCCGACGCGAGGTGGGGGCGGCCCGTCCCGGCCGCGTGGAGTCGGTCGCGGCGGGTCAGGTGGGGGCGGCCGCCCGGTGGTTGGGCGCCGGCCGCCTCGATCCGGGACAGGTCATCGACTCCGCGGTGGGAGTGGAGGTGGTGGCGGGGTCCGGCGTGCGGATTAGCGAGGGGGACGTGCTGGCAATTGTCCACGCGTCGGACGACTGGCTCGCCGGGCGGGCGGTGGACATGCTTCAGTCGGCGTTCACCATCGGGCCGGACTGATGCCCGAACTTCCCGAGGTCGAGACCATCCGCCGCCAGTTGTCGGACCACGTGGTGGGCGGCACCATCACCGGGGTCCGGGTGTACGACCCATCGCTGGTCGCTCCGCTGGGGGTGGACGAGTTCGAACGACGTCTGTCCGGACGGACGGTCGAGTCCGTCGGCCGCGTGGGTAAGTACCTCCTGGTAGAACTGGACGGCGGGGAGGCCCTCACCCTGCACCTGAGGATGACCGGCCAGCTGCTCTGGACGCCCGCACCACCCGATGCACCGATCCCGTACGCCCGGGCCACCATGTGGCTGGACGGGGGATCGGTGATCACGTTCGCCGATCCCCGCCGGTTCGGTCGGGCCGGAATCCTGCCTGCCGGCCCGGCCCGAGCGGTTGCGTGGGCGGGCCGCACGGGCGTGGATGCTCTGTCACCCACGTTCACGGCGCAGTCGTTCGGCCGGTCGCTCACGGGGCGGCGCGCGGGAATCAAGGGTCTCATCCTCGATCAGCGTCTACTCGCCGGGGTCGGCAATATCTATGCCGACGAGGCGTTGTTCCGCGCCCGGATCCACCCCGAACGGCCGGGAGGGACTCTGTCCCCTGAGGAGGTCCCTCGGCTTCACCGCGCCATTCGTAACCGTTTGCGGGTGGGGATCTCGGTGGGAGGTACGTCGTTCGACCGGTACCGTGACGCACACGGTGAACGTGGGGGCATGCAGGATCTGCTCCTCGTCCATCGGCGGGAGGGCGAGCCCTGTCCGCGATGTCGCACCACGATCGAAAAGGGCGTGGTGGCGCAGAGGGGCACGTACTGGTGCCCCCGGTGCCAGCCGACGGGGAGGGACGCATGCTGACCGATGTCGCAGGGATCCGGGTGGGCCACATGACCGATGCCGATGCCGGCACGGGCTGCACGGCAATAATCCTTCCTCCCGGAACCGTGGGGGGAGTAGATGTGCGCGGCGGCGGACCGGCCAGCCGTGAGACCGAGGTGCTCCGGCCGGTGGCCACCGTGCCCGTCGTGTCGGCCATTCTCCTCACCGGTGGCAGCGCGTTCGGACTCGGGGCGGCCGATGGGGTCATGGAGTGGTGCGAGTCGCACCGGCACGGCGTGGACACCGGCGTGGCCATTGTCCCCATCGTCCCCGCCGCCGCCATTTTCGATCTCGGCGTCACCGGCAACGCCCGCCGACCCGGGCCGGCGGACGGTCGTGCCGCCGCCGAGGCCGCGACGACAGGTCCGCACGCCGTGGGCAGTGTGGGAGCGGGCACCGGCGCGACGGTGGGCAAGTGCCACGGTCGTGACCACTGGTGCAAGGGCGGCCTCGGCGCGGCGACCATTCGTCTGCGGGGCGGGGCCACGGTGTCGGCGCTCGTGGTCGTCAACGCGTTCGGCGACGTCATCGGCGAGGACGGCGAGGTCATCGCGGGGGCCTGGGAGGAGGGACGGGGGTTCATCGACGCCCGCTGCGCTCTCATCGACGGCGAGCCCCGGCACCACCGTCTCACAGAGATGGGGAACACAACGCTCGTGGTCGTTGCGACGGATGCCCGTCTCGACAAGGCCGGTGCCACGATCGTCGCCCGGCAGGCGCACACTGGACTGGCCCGGGCCATCGCCCCTTACGCCACGGCCCTCGACGGGGACATCGCGTTCGCGGTAGCCACCGGCGAGAGGGATGCCAACTCCATCATCCTGGGGATCGCAGCCGCCGAGGTGGCCGCCCGCGCGGTCCGGAACGCCGTGCGCGAGGCCACGGCGGTGCGCGGGGTCCCGACGGCTGCCGACCGTCTCGCGCGGGGGTAGTCGCTACCCCAGCAGGGTGGCGAGTTCGCCGCTTCGGTCGAGCGCGGCGAGTTCGGTCCAGCCGCCGATGGTGGTTCCGTCGATGACAACCTGGGGGAACGTGTAGCCGCCGGTCTCGGCCACGAGGCGGTCACGGGCACCGTGATCCGTGCGCGAGATCACCACCTCGTGGTACGCGATCCCCCGTTGTGCGAGCAGCGCTTTTGTACGCGAGCAGTACGGGCAGGGATCGGTGGAGTAGATGACGACTGAGTGCACGGGGCGCACGGTAGCGGTCCGGTGGGGGTGCGACACTGGGGACGTGGGACTAATCGAGACCGAGGCGGTAGTGCTCCGTACCGTGCGCTACGGCGATGCCGACGTCATTCTCACGCTTCTCACGCCCGGCCTCGGTCAGGTGTCCGCCATCGCGAAGGGCGCACGCAAGCCGACCTCCAAACAGGGCGGGCGGCTGCAGCCAGGCGTGCGCCTGCACGTGAGTCTCGTCGAGGGCCGAGGGGACCTCACGATCCTCCGGTCATCACAGGTCGTGGACGCCGGGGCGGGAATCTGGATGGATGGATATCGGTTGCGGGCGGCGGGCTCGGTGCTCGAGGTGGCGCTGCGTGTCGTGCCCGAAGCCGAGGCCGCCGAGGCCGCGTACAACCTTCTGACGCGGGCCCTCGCCCTCATCAGCACGGCCGCGTCCCGTGACACGCCCCCGTGCATCGATCCCTACGTGCTGGGTATGCAGGCGAAGCTCCTTGCGGTATCCGGCCTGGTTCCGCAGTTGGCGTCGTGCGCATCGTGTGGGGCCTCCCCACCCCTTGTGGGGTTTTCACCCACAGCGGGTGGGGGTGTGTGCGCTGAGTGCCTCATGACCTCGGGCGCCGAGGCACTCGACCCGGCGGCGGCTGACGCCCTGGTCGCGGCGCTTGCGCGGCCCCTCGCAGACGCCCCGACGTGCATCCCCGCGGATGCCGCACTCGGCATGGAGCGCCTCGTCGCCCTGATGTTGCGGGAGCACCTCGGGGTCACACTGAAGTCGGGCACGCCGCTCTGATCCCCGACGGGGGGCTTACCACCCCACGCCGATGATCGCGATGGCGACGAGAATTGTGCCTTCCTCGCCGTCGTCACCGATGAGTCCGTTCGGCTGGCGTAGGCCGCCCGGCACGGCACGTACGGATACGCGACCGTAGGGAAGGAGCCCCGCCACCACGTCCAGATCCACTTGGTCGGGATCGGGCACGGCGACGGTGACCTCCACGCGCATGTTGGCCCGGTCGTTGCCGGGGAGCACGTCCGCCATGCGCGGAAAGAGGTTCCGGTGGATGGTCGCCTCCACTGCGCGACACGCCGCCTTGGTGGCGTCGTCGCCCGTGAGGTCCACGCCCATTCCCGTTTCAAGCAGGAGTGGGAACACGCTGTCGGTCATCGGGACTCCTCCGGCAGCAGCGTGGTGTCGATGGCGTCCGACCCCGCCGACTGGCCCGTGAGAAGACGGTTCGCCCGCATCCAATCGGCAAGGGCGTCCCACTGGCCTGAGTCCATGTGAAGGGGTGTGCTGCCGTCCGGAATGAGGGCGGAGAGCGTGGCCGCAATCTGATCGGCGAGGGGTCCTGTCGCGATGTCGGGGTTGGCCGCCACGAGCGCGGACCGCGCAGCGCCGGGATCCGCAACCGCCGTCCGCTGCCCCTGGGCGATGCCCGCGAGCGCCGCGCGCAGCGCGGTGCCTCGTCGCACGATGATGTCCTCCGAGGCCACCAGCACCAGCTCGTTGTAGCGGGGCACTCCGTAGTCGTCGAGCTTCAGCACCGTGACCGGCACGCCCTTCCTGCGGAGGTCGGGTACCTCGATGTTCCAGTAGGCGCCGATGACGGCATCCACCGTGCCCGCGGCAAGCATGGGGGAGAGGCTGTAGCCCACGATTTTCGTCGTGACCTTCGTGGGGTCGCCACCGTCGGCGGTGACCACCGTGTCGAGCAGCGCCCGGTCGCTGGGTACGCCAGTGATGCCGACCACCTTGCCCTCGAGGTCCCGGGGGCGTGTGATGCCGCGATCCGTACGGGCGATGATCGCGTTGAGGGGTACCTGTGCGATGGCGCCGACCGCTTTCACGGGGATCCCCTTCTGTCGGGCGATCAGCAACTCGGGGGCGTACGTGATGGCGAGGTCGGCCCGGCCCGCCGCGACCTGCGTGAGTGTGGTCGTGGGATCGCTCGGCACCGACGCCGTGATGTCGGCGCCGGCCGTCATGTCGAGGCCCGCCGCCATCGCCACGTAGATGCCGGAGTGGTCGGCGTTGGGGAACCAGTCAAGGACGAGGGATACGTCCTGCGGGGCCACCGTGACGGTGCCGACATCGGCGTCACCACCACACCCGGCCACGAGAGCGGGGAGGATTGCCAGCGATGCCAATATGGCGAGAAGTTTCGGGGTGCGAATCACATGTGTACTCCGGTTGGATGTGACGAACGGGTGCGGGGGCGGGTTGCCCGCCGTGTCCACGGAAGGGCGATGAACTCCGCGAGCGCCACCAGCGCGAAGAGCGCGATGCCGATGACGCCCAGTAGTGCCACGGCGGCGAAGGTGAGGGGTGTCTCAAACTGTCCGGCGGTGAGGCGGGTGAGGGCCCCGAGGCCGCGATCGGACGCCACCAGCTCACCCACCACCGCCCCCGATACCACAAACACCGCCGCGAGGCGCATGCCGGTGAAGAGGGCGGGCAGCGCGGACGGGATCCGAACGTGGTGCCAGATCCACGTTTCCGACGCCCCGAGCCCCCGGGCAGCGCGCACGAGGTCCGGGTCGGTGCCACGCAGTCCATCCACGCCGGCCACCACCACGGGGAAGAGGCTCATGAGTACGGCGAGCACAACGATGGCCGCAAACGCCGGTAACCAGAGCAGGAGGAGGGGGGCGAGGGCGACGAGGGGGACGACCTGGCTCACGATGATCCACGGGTAAACGGCGAGCGCGGCGATCCGGCTACGGGCGATTGCGTACGCGAGGGCCGCGCCGAGGGCGATGGCCAGCGTGAGCCCGACGACCGTGACGACCACCGTCCACTGGGTGTGGAACCAGAGGCGATCCCGTGACGCCCAGCCGGTACTGACAATGAGGGCGGGTGACGGAAGCATCCAGTCACGCGGGTGGAACACCCAGGTGAGGATCTGCCAGAGGCCGATCAGCGAGAGGGGTAACGCCAGTATCAGTGCCACCCGGGCCGGGCGGATGCGACGCCAGAGCGGACGGGGTGGCACGTCCGCACCCGGAACCCCAGTCGCCGCGGCAGTTGTCATGCCATCACCCCGGCCGCGCGGAGGGACCCCAGCACGCGGGCGGCGGTCGACGCGTGCTCGGAGGGGTTCACCACCACCTCGTCGACGATGCGCATGGGCCGGGGGCTCGACACCAGCACCCGGGTCGCCAGCGCCACGGCCTCGTGGATGTCGTGCGTCACGATGATCACCGTGGGCCGGTGCTCATCGTGCAGGTCGGCGAGCACCCGGTGCATGTCGGTGCGGGTCAGGGCGTCGAGCGCCCCGAACGGCTCATCCAGCAACCAGGCGCGACGATCGGTGAGGAGGGTCCGGGCCAGCGCCCCCCGTTGCCGCATCCCCCCCGAGAGGGCGTGCGGGTAGTGATCGGCGAAGTCGGTGAGGCCGAGACGGGCAAGAGCCGAATCCGCCCGGCCGGTGGAGGTGTCGTCGTCTTTGCCACCGAGCACCCCCCCAATCGCGACGTTCTCCCGGAGCGTGAGCCACGGCATGAGTGCGTCGCGCTGGGGCATGAGGGCCGAGGAATCGGAGCAGCGGACATCCCCGGAGTCGGGTGCCCGGAGGCCGGCGATGACGTCGAGCAGCGTGCTCTTGCCACAACCAGACGGTCCGACGATCGCCGTGATCTCGCCCGCGAATGCGCACAGATCGACGCCGCCGAGCACCGCAACCGGGCGGTCACCGCCAAAGGTGAGCCGGAGGCCCGACGTCTCGATGTCGTGTCCATGGGACACGTGCACTCCCTTCGCTGGCATTACCCAGATCAGGTTCAGAGGGTCGAGGCCGGTGTGCCTCCTCTCAGCCGCTCGGTGCGGCTCCCCTGTATGCGGGTGACGCTATCAGTCGCCGCCCACCGCGACGAGTTCGATCCGGTAGCCGTCCGGGTCACGCAGGAAGCAGATAGTGGAACCCCCCGGCCGAGAGGCGTACGGGGGCCGCTCGGGAAGGATCCCCCGGGCGGCCAACCCCTCAAGCTCGGCTTCCATGTCGTCAACGGACAGGGCGATGTGGCCGAACGCCTCGCCGAGCGGGTACGGCTCGGTGCGTCCGTCGTTGAGGGTCAGCTCCAGACGCTCCCCATCATCCGGCAGCGCGAGGAAGATGACCGTTGCCGTGTCGCCACCCACGCGTGTGCGGCTGGTTTCCACGAAGCCCAGGGCACCGTAGAAGGCGAGCGAACGGTCCTCGTCGAGAATCCGGAGCATGGTGTGGATGAGGCGGCGTGGCATGGGTCTCCTCGGGAGTCGGGTACAACCGGAATCATGCACCCGGCGGCGAGTCCGGGCGGGGTTGGGATGGTCAATCGACGAGGTACTCGGTGCGTGGCACCGTGGATTGGGGACGTGCTCCGTGGCGCGCGGTCGTTGGGGCATGGCCCGCGTCGGGGATCGCCCACGCGGCGTGAGGGGTGTGTGGGTACGGCAACGGCAACCGAATCCGGCGAGCCGGGCAAAACCGGGTCGGGCGGCGCGATGCGCCGCCCGACCGACACCCTGGGTCCCGACCGCGGGGCCCTCGGTGCCGCGAATCCCCACTCACGGCCCGCCACGCAGTGCCACCGCGCAGTCTCCGATTGGCGGTTGGTCCATCCTCGGTGGGGTCGCGTGGGCACCCGTCGGCCGAGGGAGCACAACCCTTTCCCGCCTTTCGCCGTCGGTACCGACGTGGCCGGGGTTACCATCGCTCGCGATGGAGCCCGCGACCTACACGATTACCAACATGCATCCCCCCGCCGGTGACCAGCCACGGGCGATCGCCGCCCTTGGTGCGGGTCTCTCGGCGGGTGAGCGGTACCAGACCCTTCTGGGGGTTACGGGGTCGGGCAAAACCTTCACCATGGCCAACGTCATCGCCGAGTCGGGGCGGCCCGCCCTGATCATCGCGCACAACAAGACGCTGGCGGCGCAGTTGTGCAACGAGTTTCGGGAGTATCTGCCCGGTGCGGCGGTTGAGTACTTCGTCTCCTACTACGACTACTACCAGCCCGAGGCGTACATCGCGTCGAGCGACACGTACATCGAGAAGGACGCCTCGGTCAACGATGAGATCGACCGGCTTCGGCACGCGGCCACGGCCGCACTGCTGGCACGCCGTGACGTGGTCATCGTGGCGTCGGTCTCCTGCATCTACGGGATGGGGTCGCCGGATCGCTATCGCGATCGACTGGTGTTGTTAGAAGTGGGTTCCAAGACGCCCCGTGACGAAATCTTCCGCCGCCTCGTCGAGGTGCAGTACCGGCGGAACGACATGGTGCTCCAGCGCGGGCGGTTCCGCGCGCGCGGGGACGTGTTCGAGATCCAGCCGGTCAACGCCGAGACGGCGTACCGCATCTCGATGTTTGGCGACACGGTGGAGTCGATCACGCACTTCCACCCGATCACCGGCGAGGTGTTCGGCGACCTGCAGTACGCCGCGATCTACCCGGCCACGCACTACGTGACCCCCACCGAGACGATGGAGGAAGCGCTCCGGGAGATCCGCACGGAGTTGGAGCAGCGATGCACGCTGTTCGACGCGCAGGGCAAGGTGGTGGAGGCGCACCGCCTGCGCCAGCGCACCGAGTACGACATCGAGATGCTCCGTGAGGTCGGCTTCTGCTCCGGTATCGAGAACTACTCGCGCATTCTCGACCGCCGGCGTCCGGGGGAACCGCCACACACGCTGCTCGACTTCTTCCCGCCGGATTTCCTCACGTTCATCGACGAATCGCACAACACGGTCCCCCAGCTACGCGGCATGTACGAGGGTGACCGGTCACGGAAGATGACGCTCATCGAGCACGGCTTCCGCCTTCCGTCGGCGGCCGACAACCGACCCATTCGCCTCGACGAGTTTCTCGCACGCGTCGGGCAGGTGGTGTTCGTCTCGGCCACTCCGGGCCAGTTCGAGGCGGCGAACGCCTCCCGCACCGTGGAGCAGATCATCCGTCCGACGGGTCTCGTGGACCCGGAAGTGGAGGTCCGGCCGACCGCGAACCAGGTGGACGACCTAGTCAGCGAAATCCGCACGCGTGTCGCCGTGGATGAGCGTGTGCTCGTGACCACCCTCACCAAACGGATGGCTGAGGACCTGACCGACTACCTCACCGACGCGGGTACCAAGGCGCGCTACCTGCACTCCGACATCGACGCAATCGAGCGTATCCGGGTGGTGCGGTCGCTGCGCCTTGGCGAGTTCGACGTGCTCGTGGGGGTCAACCTGCTGCGCGAGGGCCTCGATCTTCCGGAGGTGACGTTGGTGGCCATTCTCGACGCCGACAAGGAGGGCTTCCTGCGCGGGCAGACGGCACTCATCCAGACCATCGGCCGGGCGGCGCGCAACATCAACGGCCGGGTGCTCATGTACGCCGACCGTGAGACCACCGCGATGACGGTGGCGATCAGCGAAACGTCGCGACGGCGCGAGATCCAGCGGGCGCACAACGAGACGAACGGGATCACCCCGGTGTCCATCTCCAAAGGCGTGTCCGACATTGTTGAGTTCCTAGGCCTCACCAGCGGCGGCGGGCGCAGGCGCGCGGCGAAGCCACCGGCCATTCCCGACGGCGCGACCCCGAATGAAATCCGGCGCGTGATGGTGGAGGTGGAGCACGACATGATGGTCGCCGCGGAGGAACTGCGGTTCGAACGCGCGGCCGACCTGCGTGACCAGTTGGCCGCGCTGCGCGCCGAACTCGACGCGCGGGCGGTGGCCGCCGGGGCGGACGCCTGATGGCGGGCGCGGCACCGGGGATGTCCAGCAATGCTGAGTGGACGTCACGTGCGGTCCCTCGTCCCACCGGGGCTTCCCGTCGTGGTGACGAGGGGCCCCGCCTTACCGCTAGGGGACCTCGCAGCCGGGTCGGTCGTTACCCCGTATCGGGGCCCCGCGGGAGTGGTCTCGGGAGGATGATCGTCACCACCGCGTGGTGATCATTTGGCGGTGGGAATATTCTCATAATGAGAACCATTCTCATATAGCGTAGGCTCCGTCCGTATGGAAATCCGGGAGCGCCATTCATGAGGGGATCGGGTCCTGCGGGCATCGCGGTCCTAGCGATGGGTGCGCTCATCGTCGCGCTCGGGCTCGCCGGGTGCGGTGGCCCCGGCTCCGTGACGACGGCGGTACCGGAGACGCCACGCATCGTCGTGACGACGCCTCTGCTCGGTTCTGTGGTGCGAGAGGCGGTGGGGGATTCCGCAGTGGTGGACGTGGTCATGCCGAACGGCGCCGACCCCCACGAGTGGCACCCGTCGGCCACCGCGGTGGCGGCGCTGCACGACGCCGATCTCATCGTCGAGAACGGTCTCGGTCTGGAGAGTTGGTTGACAGAGGCTATCGCCCAGGCCAAGGCGGACGGTGTTCCCGTGTTCACGGCGACCGATCACGTGGATGTTCTCACTGTTACGGAGGGGATGGGACCCACGGATGACGACCACGCGGTGGGCACGGCGGATCCGCACTTCTGGACCGATCCATCCCAGATGCGCGCGGTGGTGCTGGCTCTCCCCGCTGCGGTGAGGGCGGCGATGGGACTCGACGTATCGGCGCAGGCGCAGGCGACGGCGGCGGATCTTGCCTCCCTCGACACGCGAACGGCGACGATGCTCGCCAGCGTGCCCCCGGCGGCCCGTGGAATCGTGACCGGACACGACTCGCTTGGGTATCTCGCGCGTCGCAACGACTACACGCTCGTGGGTGCTGTCACGCCGTCGCTCTCGTCGCAGGGGCAGGTCTCGGCCGCCCATCTCGCCGCGCTCGAGGCGGCGATGCGGACGGCGGGGGTCCGGGTCATCTTCACCGAGACCGGTACGCCCCGGCAGGTGATTACAGCAATCGCGGATGAGACCGGTGCGACGGTTGTCGACCTCGGCACCGAGGCCCTTCCGCCTGACGGGTCGTACGACACCTTTATGTCGGAGATTGCCCGCCGGATCGCCTCGGCACTCGGGAACACCGGCGGCTAAGGGACCATGGACCTTCTCACCGATCCATTCATCCAGAACGCCTTCATGCAGAGGGCGCTGATCGCAGGCATCCTGGTTGCCATCGCCACTGGAGTGGTGGGGACGTTGATGGTGCTCCGGGGAATGGCCTTCCTCGGTGATGCCCTCGCGCACGGGGTGCTGCCGGGTGTCGCGGGGGCGCTGCTCATCGGCATCCCATCGTTTATCGGCGCCCTAGCGGGCGCTGCGGTGATGATCGGAGGGGTCACGGTCGTCATGCGCCGCACCCGATTGTCGAGCGATGTGGCCATCGGCCTCTTATTTGTGGGCATGCTCGCCCTCGGCGTGGTGATGGTCTCCCGATCGTCCGAGTTCGTCGGGAGTCTCACGGACATTCTGTTCGGCGAGGTCCTCGGGGTGGGATGGACCGCCATCATGTGGCAGACCATCGTCGCCATCGTCGTCATCGTTCTCGCCTGGTTGCTCCGCCGCCCGTTCCTCCTTATGGCGATGGACCCGGACCAGGCCCGGGTGGCCGGCTACCGGATCGGCCTCCTGGAGGCCGTGTTCCTCGGGATGATCGCGGTGACCGTGGTGGCGTCGTTCAGCGTGGTGGGGACGCTGCTGGTCTTCGGAATGCTCCTCGCCCCGGCGGGAACGGCGGCCCTTCTCACCCGGCGAGTGGGAACGATGATGGTCCTGTCCGCCGCCGTCGGCTCCGTCAGTGCCTACGTGGGGCTCGTCCTCTCGTGGCACCTCGATCTGGCAGCAGGCGCGACCATCGTGCTGGTGGCCGTCGCCACCTTCTTCTTCGTCCTCGTCGTCCAGGGGCTGGTGCCCTCGCACCGGTCGCATTCGGAACACGCATGAGTCACGCCCTCAGATGCGAGCACCTGGCCGTGGGGTACGACGGCCACGCGGTGGTCACGGACATTGCGCTCACTCTCGATCCGGGGCAGTGGCTGGCCGTCGTGGGCACCAACGGATCGGGCAAGAGCACGATGCTCCGCACAGTTGCGGGGCTCATCCCCCTTATAGGCGGGACCCTCGGTGTCCTCGGCGGGGCGGCGGGGGGGAGGCGGGCATCCGTGTCGTACCTGTCGCAGTCACACGAGCAGGGGTTCCTCCTGCCCCTCCGTGCGCGCGACGTGGTGCGCATGGGGCGGTGGCCGGTACGCGGGCTGGTGGGCCGTCTGCGGAGGGATGACGAGTCGGTGGTGGACGAGGCCATGGAGGCGCTCGGAATCAGCGATCTCGCCGACACGCCCCTCGGCGCGCTGTCGGGAGGGCAGTGCCAACGGGTCCATCTCGCGCAGGTCGTCTGTCGGCAGGCCGACCTTCTCCTCCTCGATGAGCCCACGGCGGGTCTCGACGCGGGAAGTCGGGAGCGGTACCTGCGCCTCATGGACTCAGAACGCGATCGCGGTGCCGCCATCGTCAGTGCCACCCATGACGTGCGGGAGGCGGCCCGCGCCGATCTGGCACTCCTCCTGGCCGAGCGGGTGGTCGCCTGTGGCCCGCCCGACGAGGTGCTCACCGCCGCCGCGCTGAGCGACACCTTCGGGGTCATCATTGCCGGTTCCACCGGCCCTGTGGTCATCGATCCCCACCACGAACACGACCACGTCCACGGTCCGGGGACCCCTCGCCTACTCGGGCGATCACGTGCGCACGAGCAGGCGCACGGCCGCGACGGGGGCGGGCACCAGCACTAGGAGCGTAGGAGCGTAGGCGCACGCTGATCAGCCCGCTGTGGCCGGTGCCGGAGCACGTGACTTCCCGGTGTAGGTTGACGAGCGGGTGCGTGTGGTCGAGGGGACGGTGGTCGCCTGCTCCCGCTCGAGAGTTGGCCTGGCACGGTCGATCTAATGACGGTTCCGTCACCGAGGGGACCCGACGACGGCTCCTCCTCCCGTGATCCCTGGGGGCCCTGACGAGCGTGGAACGGCCCCTCACGCCTCATGGGAAGCCTCGCACCGGGCGACCGCATGGTGAGCTACGGCGAGGCCGTACACCTCGCACATCGGCCGCGCAGGGTGATGTCGTGGGACTCGACATCGAACGACAGGCGGTCGGCGAAGCCGTGGATCGCCCGCTCCACGTCGGAATCATTGATCGGCACAACCGTGCCGCACTCCCGGCAGACGGCATGGTGATGATGGTCACCGTCCGGGTGGGCCGGCTCGAATCTGGCTACGGATCCCCCGAGATCAACCTTGTGGACGAGCCCGAGGTCGGTGAGCGTGTCGAGCGCGCGATACACCGACGCCATGGCGGGGTGGCATCCGTTCCGGCCGAGGGCGGCGTGAATCTCCTGAGCGGACAGGCAGCAGTCCTGGCGTGCGAGAAGGTCCACCACGGCGGTGCGCGCCCCACCAGCCCGAAGCCCCGTACGGGCGATGGCCTCCTCGGCATGGGAGGCCCATGCGGCGCGCTCGCGTGCGGTCGTCATTCTGAGGATGATCGCACGCCGACGGGGTCCGGTGATCCGCAGCGGACCGGATACGATGGCCGAAGTGACCTCACGACCGCCAAATGGCGCCGGAGCGATTCGCGTCGTCGGTGCCCGTGAGCACAACCTCAAGGACGTGACCGTGTCGATTCCACGGAATCGTCTCACGGTCATCACGGGTCTCTCGGGCAGTGGGAAGTCGAGCTTGGCCTTCGACACTCTGTACGCCGAGGGCCAGCGGCGGTACGTGGAGAGCCTGTCCGCATACGCGCGCCAGTTCCTCGGGCAGATGGACAAACCGGAAGTTGACGACATCGTGGGTCTGTCGCCCGCGATCGCCATCGACCAGAAGACCACGAGTCGCAATCCCCGCTCGACGGTGGCCACGGTCACCGAGATCTACGACTACCTGCGGGTGCTCTACGCGCGGATCGGGACCCCACACTGCCCGGACTGCGGGGTGAGGATTGCGGGGCAGAGCGTGGAGCAGATCGCCGACCGGGTGCTGGGGTTGCCCGAGGGAACCCGGTTCCTGGTGCTCGCGCCGGTTGTGCGTGATCGGAAGGGTGAGCACCGGGACGTGATCGACCACGTCCGTGACGAGGGGTTCGCCCGCGTCGCTCTGGATGGTCAGGTGTACGCCATCGACGACGTGCCCGCACTCGCGAAGAACCGGCGGCACACGGTGGAGGTGGTGGTCGACCGACTGGTCATGCGATCTGATCTGCGACGGCGCCTGACGGAGAGCCTCGAGACGGCCACTCGATTGGCCGACGGGCTGGTGCGGATCGAGGCGGTGGATGGCGACAAGGAGTCGTGGACCTACTCCGAGCGGCTCGCGTGCCCGGAGCACGGAGCCTCCCTGCCCGAACTGGCGCCCCGGATCTTCTCGTTCAACTCGCCCCAGGGTGCCTGCGAGGCCTGTACCGGCCTGGGCTTCATGCCCGAGGTGGATCCGGATCTCGTCATCGATCCCGAGCGCACGCTTGCGGGTGGGGCGATCCTGCCGTGGGCGGGTCGCACCACCGACTTTTACGACCTGTTACTCCGGTCGGCGTGTACCAACTGGAACATCCCCATGGATGTGCCGTGGAAGGACCTCGCCGACCCCGACCGCGAGATCCTGCTTCGCGGCCCCGGTGGGCGTGGGGAGAAGTTGGACCTCGGGAAGCGGACGCGACGGGGATACTCCAGCTCGGCGCGGTTCGAGGGTGTCATACCGCAGATGCGGCGTCGGTACGGTGCGAGCGGGTCGAATCTCGTGCGCGACCGCATTGAGCAGTACATGTCGCCCATCGCCTGTACCGCGTGTAACGGGGCACGGCTAAAGCCCACCAGCCTCGCGGTCACCGTGGGTGGGCTCTCGATCCACGCCGTGACCGAGCGCTCGATCGGGGAGGTCCTGTCATTTCTACGCTCCGTGCCGCTCACCGCGACCGAGGCGCTCATCGCCGACCGGGCCGTCACCGAGATCTGCGAGCGTCTGCGGTTCTTGGTGGACGTAGGGGTGGGGTATCTCACGCTCGCGCGCGGGGCGGGGACCCTGTCGGGCGGTGAGGCCCAGCGCATCCGTCTGGCCACGCAGATCGGTGCGGGGCTCGTGGGGGTCCTCTACATCCTCGACGAGCCGTCCATCGGTCTGCACCAGCGCGACAACCGCAAGCTCATCGGAACCCTCGAGCGACTGCGTGATCTCGGTAACACCGTGCTGGTGGTGGAGCACGACGAGGGCATGATGCGCTCGGCGGATCACGTCATCGACATGGGGCCGGGGGCGGGGGAGCACGGCGGACGAGTTGTGGCGGCGGGTACCGCGGACGAAG
The DNA here is from genome assembly GCA_009694365.1 of Thermoleophilia bacterium. GTDB lineage: Bacteria > Actinomycetota > Thermoleophilia > Miltoncostaeales > Miltoncostaeaceae > SYFI01. The sequence continues at coordinate 85,782 of SHVE01000005.1, forward strand.
TGGAGGCCAATCCGGAGTCGGTGACTGGGGCGTACCTCTCCGGCGCGCGGTCCATTCCCATTCCGACCTCGCGTCGTCAGCCTGCGGGGTGGCTCACCGTCGAGGGCGCGCGCGAGAATAACCTGAAGGATTTAGACGCGGCCGTGCCGGTGGGGGTGTTCACCTGCGTGACCGGTGTCTCCGGATCGGGGAAGAGCACCCTAGTCAACGGGATCATCCTCACAGCGATGGCGGGTCGTCTCAATCGCAAGCCGCGGCGTCCGGGGCGTCACACTCGCATCGAGGGTCTCGAGCAGTTCGACAAGGTCATCGCCATCGATCAGTCGCCCATCGGGCGCACACCGCGGTCCAACCCGGCGACCTACACCGGCGTGTTCGACCACGTGCGCACGCTCTTCTCCATGACCCCGGACGCGCGCGCGCGCGGATGGGCCCCGGGGCGATTTTCGTTCAACGTTAAGGGGGGTCGGTGCGAGGCCTGCACAGGGGACGGGACCATTACAATTGAGATGCACTTCCTCCCCAACGTGTACGTGCCGTGTGACGTCTGCCAGGGGCGGCGGTACAACCGCGAAACGCTCGACATCTACTACAAGGGCAAGACGATTCACGACGTCCTCCAGATGAGCGTGGAGGAGGCCGTGGATTTCTTCGCCCCGGTGGAGCGCCTACGGCGGCGCCTGCAAACGCTGCACGACGTGGGACTTGACTACATCCGTCTGGGGCAGCCCGCGACGACGCTGTCGGGTGGCGAGGCCCAGCGTGTGAAGTTGGCGACCGAACTGGCCAAGGTGGCCACGGGACGCACGATGTACGTGCTCGACGAGCCCACCACGGGGCTGCACTTCGCCGACATCGAGAAGTTGCTCGAGGTCCTTCAGCGCCTTGTGGATGCCGGGAACACTGTGCTGGTCATCGAGCACAACCTCGACGTCATCCGTGCGGCCGACTGGATCATCGACCTCGGCCCGGAGGGTGGGGACGAGGGAGGCCGCGTCATCGCCACCGGAACGCCTGAGGACGTGGCCGGGGTGGCTGGGTCCTACACGGGTGAGTTCCTCGCGGGAGTCCTCGCTCCCGGGGTCCGCCGCGAACGAGGGGCACGGCGACCGCAAGAGTAAGAACGGCCCCTGCCCGTCGGCTATCCGAAGGTGCCGAACGCAACGATGGCGGACGTGAGCGCTGCCGTCGCGCTCGACAACTGCGTGGTGCTGTTGGAGTCCGCAGCCTGCTGCACGTCGTCGGTGAACTGCCGAATGGCAGACGACAGCGCGGGTCCGCCGGCAACCATGGCCTCCCGCTGAGCCTCCCACTGCTCGTCGGGGATCTCGTACCCCTGCATCGTTTCGATGGCCGTGTCGAATATCTCCAGATAGTTGGTCACGGACCCGACCACCACCGGACCCTCCGAGGGAGTGTCGAGGGTCAGGAGAGCCGAACTGATCCCGGAGAGCGCCGCACTGAGCGCGGTGGCGTCGATGATGAACTGATCGGCCTCGGGGCCGAGCCCGGTGGTACCCGGCATGCGCGTCGGCCTCGTGGTCACGGTGGTGGTTGCTGGGGACGGCGTCGTGGTGGCCGCGGTGGTGGTCGCCGTGGTCGTGGTGATCGAATCACCGCCGCAGCCCGCAAGCAGCGCCACCGGAACCCAGAGGGCGATGGTCGCCACGGTGACGCGCGCGCGCATGGACATGATTGGGCGTCCCCCTGGTCTCGCGGCGGATCCGCCGCCGCCGCCCTGACATCATGGCGTATATGACGCCCGACGAGATGGATCGCCTCACCGCGTTGCTGGCAGTGCCGAGTGTCAGCGCCGACCCCGCCCACTCCGCCGACATGGACCGTGCGGCCGCGATGGTGGCGGACGAGGTGCGTATCGCGGGGGGAACCGTGTCTGTCATCGTCACCTCGGGTCACCCGTTGGTGGTGGGCGAAGTACCGCCGAGCGACGACGATCCCTCCGCTCCGGTGGTGCTCATTTACGGCCACTACGACGTGCAACCCCCCGGTGATCCCGCGCTGTGGACCACCCCGGCCTTCGTTCCCACCATCCGCGACGGCAGCATCTACGCGCGTGGGGCCAGCGACGACAAGGGCAACCTTTTTATGCTGCTGGTGGCGTTGCAGCGGATGCGCGCCGCAGGTCGCCTGCGGGTGCGGGCTCGGGTGCTGGTGGACGGGGAAGAGGAGAGCGGCGGGCACTCGGCGGCGGACTGGCTGATGGCCGAGATGGATCCCGCCCGTGCGGCGATCATCTTCGACTCCCCCATGGTCGGACCCGGACGCCCCGCCGTGTGCACCGGCCTGCGTGGGCTTGCGTACTTTCGCGTGAGGGTGAGGGGCGCCACGGCCGATCTGCATTCGGGTATGCACGGCGGGGCTGCGATGAACGCCACCCATGCGCTTATTCAGGTGCTCGCGGCGGTCATCCCCCGTGAGGGCCGCGTTCCGGATGCTCTCATGGATGGGGTCCCGAGCCCCGGCCCGGATGAGGTGACGGCCTGGAGGACCATGCCGAACGGCGCGGAGATCCTTGCCCAAGTCGGCGGGCGCCCGATGGACGGCACCGCCGCCGATGAGTACCACCTGCGTACCACGATGCTGCCCTCCGTGGACGTACACGCCCTACGGGCTGGCGAAGTGTCGTTGGTCGCCACGGTCATTCCGGCCGTCGCGGAGGCCACGCTCTCGGTGCGCGTTCCGCCGGGAGCGGACGCCGGCGATCTCGCGGACATCCTTCGCGGACTCCTGCGGGGTGCGTTGCCCGATGGTGCGGAGATGGAGATTGAGGGCCTCGGCGTGGCCGGTGCCAGTCGCATCGATCCCACGGGTCCGGTGGTGCGCGCAGCGGTCACCGGGATCGAGGCGGGGACGGGGATGCCGGTGACCCCCGTTGCCATCGGCGGCAGCATCCCCGTGGTGGCCGCGATGGTCGCCCGTGGAACCGCGGTGCTCCTGAGCGGGTTCGCCCTTCCCGATGACGGCTACCACTCGCCCGACGAGCATCTGCGAGTAGATCACCTCGAGCTTGGGGTCGCGGCGGCCGAGGGGATCCTCAACGCGCTCGCCGACCTGCCATGACATTGCCCCCGAGGGGTCCGTCGGGGGCAGAGCATCGTGCCCGGCGTTGGTACCCTCACCCCGCCCGCGTGACGAATAGGGAGAACCGATGGCGAAGCTCTGGGGTGGAGAGACCGACAAGGCGGTAGACAACTTCCCGATTTCCGGTGAGGGCGTCCCTGCGCCGGTGATCCACTGGCTCGGTCGTATCAAAGGTTCGGCCGCCCGTGCCAACGCAGACCTCGGGCTCCTCGACGGCGCCGTCGCCGCGCGCATCGCGGAGGCCGCAGGCGCCGTGGCCTCTGGGCTCCACGACGACCAGTTTCCGGTGGACGTGTTCCAGACCGGATCCGGCACATCGTCGAACATGAACGTGAATGAGGTCATCGCGAACCTCGCCGGGGACGGTGTTCACGCGAACGACCACGTGAACATGGGCCAAAGTTCGAACGACGTGTTCCCCTCGGCGGTCCATCTGGCCGCGCTCGACGAGATCTCCCACGGTCTGTTACCGGCCCTCGAGGCCCTCGAGAAGGCGTTCGCGGCCAAGGCCCACGAGTTCGCGGATCTGGTCAAGGCCGGCCGTACGCACCTGATGGACGCGGTGCCCGTGACGCTCGGGCAGGAGTTCGGCGGCTACGCCATGCAGGTCCGCCTCGGTGTCGCCCGCATTCGTGACGTCCTCCCCCGCCTCGGAATGATCCCGCTCGGGGGCACCGCGACCGGGACCGGGCTCAACACGCACGAGCGGTTCGCCGAGATCGTGCGTGCTCTCATGGCGAGCGAGACTGGTCTCACCATTTCGGCTCCCGCTGATCCCTTCGAAGCCCAGGCCAACCGTGACGGCCTGGTCGAGACCTCCGCGGTGCTCAAGGTGCTGGCCGTGTCGCTCATCAAGATTGCCAACGACCTCGCGTGGATGGGCTCCGGCCCGCGCTGCGGCCTCGGTGAGATCTTCCTGCCCGAACTCCAGAAGGGCTCGTCGATCATGCCGGGGAAGGTCAACCCGGTCATTCCCGAGGTTGTCATGCAGGTGGGCGCCCAGGTCATCGGCAACGACACAGCCATCACCATCGGGGGCACGCAGGGCAATTTTGAGCTGAACGTGCGCATCCCCCTGATGGCCCGCAACCTGCTCCAGTCGATCCACCTGCTCACCACCACGACCACCGTGTTTCGCGAGAAGTGCGTGGAGGGCATCACCCCCAACCACGCCGGGCTCGCTGCTCACGCCGAAAACACCTTGGCGTCCGCGACGGCGCTCAACCCGTACATCGGGTACGACCTTGCCAGCGTGATTGTGAAGGAGGCCACCGCCTCCGGCCGCGCTCTCCGCGAGGTGGCCCGTGAGCACGGCGTGGATGAGGAGACGCTTACGAAGGCCCTCGATCTGATGAGGATCGCGCAGGGCGGGATGATTTAGCCCCGAACGAGGACCCCGAGGGAAACGGTGTCACCCGCCCGGTGTCGGGCACGTAGCAACCCGGAATCGCATCGGCCATCGGGGACGGGGCGATCACCATCGGCAACCGATCGAGGCCGATGAGCCACGTTAAGGGTTGCGGACCTCGGCGGCGAACGCGCGGGCCGCAGCGACGATGATCGAATGCAGGTCGGCTTTCGGAATGACGAACGGCGGCGGGTTGGGGAGCAGGCCCACGAGGTCGGTGGACACGAGGACCTGCCCGTCGCAGTCTGTGCCCGCGGCGATTCCGATCGTGGGGGCGCCGATGGCGGGGGTGATCGCGGTGGCCACGGCGGGGTCCACGGCTTCGATGACGATGGCAAAGCAGCCAGCGCGATCGAGAGCGACGGCATCGGCGAGGATCCGTGCGGCGTCGGCTTCCGTCTTCCCCTGGGTGCGGTAGCCGCCCCGAGCGGTCTGGGGGAGCAGACCCACGTGGCCCATCACGGAGATTCCGGCCGCGATGATTGCCTGCACCTGGGGGATCAGGGCCCCCTCGAGCTTGACCGACTGCGCACCGGCCTCGATGAGCGTGCGGCTGCTCGCCACGGCCTCCTCGGGCGTTCGGTAACTATCGGCGGGCAGGTCCCCGGTGATGTGGGTCGTCCGGGTCCCGTTGGCCACAGCACGCACGTGGTGGACCATCATCGGAAGGGTTACGGCGCGGGTGGAGCCCAACCCCAGTTCCACCTCACCAAGGCTGTCGCCCACGAGGATGATGTCGAGTCCGCTGCCGTCGAGGGCGAGGGCCATCGGGTAGTCATACGCCGTCAGTACTGCGAGGCGACGACGGCCCTTCGCCGAACGGAGTTCGGCGGCAGTGAGGACGGTTACTCGACCTCCCACATGACCGGGATCAAGTCCTCGACTAGATCAGTCGGTTGGTTCTGTGCATCCACCTGAACGACGATGGGATCGTAGCCGCCGATGGTCTCGGCCTCCTCGAACTCTCCGTAGGTGAGGATGATCACCAGATCGCCGGGGTGCGCAAGGCGTGCCGCCGCCCCGTTGAGGCAGATGTCCCCCCGACCGCGGGGTCCGTTGATCACGTAGGTCTCGAACCGGCCGCCGGTGTTGATGTTGAGTACCGCAACCTTCTCGTACTCACGGATGTCCGCCAGATCGAGCAGGTCACGATCGACGGTGATGCTTCCCACATAGTTGAGGTTCGCGTCGGTGACGGTGGCGCGATGGATTTTGCTCTTCAGCATCGTGCGTGCTCGGGGCACTGCGGTCCTCCGGGTGGTGGGAACGGGCAGGTTTCGGTTGTCGATGAGCCGGGCCGGACCGACTCGTACGGCGACGCACAGGAGTGCGGGACCGTCGAGGCGGTGGATGGGCGTGAAGGTGTCGGGGTGGACGACCGACGCGTACTCGATGTCGCAGCGGGGTTCTTCGGCGAGTACGGCCAGTGCTGCCTCTTCGATTCGGCGCGCGTCGGTGTCGCCCTTCTCGGCGACTGCGGCGGCGGCGGCAAGAGCGCGGGACAGAACGACGGCGGCCGCGCGATCCTCCGGCCCGAGGTACGCGTTGCGACTGCTCATGGCCAGCCCATCGGGCTCGCGGATGATGGGGGCCACGACCATCTCGATGTCATCTAGATGCAGATCGCGCATGAGGCGCCGGATTACCGCAACCTGCTGGGCGTCCTTCTGCCCGAAAACCACGCGGTCGGGCCGAACGGCGGTCAGCAGTTTGGCGACCACGGTGGCGACACCGCCAAAGTGACCCGGGCGGGCGGCCCCCTCCAGGACATCCGTGGGCCCGCCGATCGCGATGGCCGTGGCGAACCCGTCGGGGTAGATGTCCTCCACGCCAGGGGCCCACACGAGGTCGACACCGGCACCGGCGGTCAAACTCAGATCCTGCTCCTCATCGCGGGGATAAGCGGCGAGGTCTTCACCCGGGCCAAACTGCGTCGGATTGACGAACAACGAGACGACTACGGCGCTTCCGTCCTCACCGGCGCGACGCATGAGGGTGAGGTGCCCCTCGTGGAAGGCTCCCATTGTCGGCACGAGCGTGATCACGCGCCCGTCCGCGCGCAACGCGGCGATGGCTGCGCGCAACGCGGGGACCGTACGAACCACGGCGGGCCGGGACGGGAATTGGGATGCGGTCGGCAGGTCGGTCATAGGTGATGGACGCCATCCGCATGACCGGTGCGGAGGGAGCGCAGCATGACGGCCCTGCACCATGGTGCGGGTATCGCCGAACCGGACTCGCTCCAGTCCCCAACGCGGGGTACCGGGCAGTGATGCCGTGATCAGTCGGGCAATCTAGAACGCCGCGGGTGGATCCCACAAGGGCCTAAGGGCGCCTGCGGCCGTCCGGACCCGCATATACCGTCACCAGTTGATGAGCGACGCTGCCGTCCGTGCCCAGGTGTTGGTGCGCCTGCATGACGAGTTGCGCGACTGCACACGTTGCGCGCTCGCGGCGGGCCGTACGCAGGTGGTGGTGGGGGCGGGCGACCCCGATGCCGATCTGATGTTCGTAGGGGAGGCCCCCGGCGCCAATGAAGACCGGCTCGGGGTTCCGTTTGTGGGGCAGGCCGGCACGCTGCTCGATCGGCTCCTGCAGGGGATTGGGCTCGCCCGCGCCGACGTGTTCATCGCCAACGTTCTCAAGTGTCGTCCGCCTGGTAATCGTGATCCACGGCCGGAGGAGATCGAATCCTGCCGGGGCTTCCTCATCGAACAGATCGCACTGGTGCGCCCCGTGGTGGTGTGCACCCTCGGGAACTTCGCCACCAAACTGCTCTCCGGTCGTCCCGACGGCATCAGCCAGGTCCACGGCACGCCACAGCGCCTGACCGTCGGTGGGGTGGCCGTCACGCTCTACCCGGTGTTTCACCCGGCGGCCGCGCTCTACACGCGGGCGATGGCGGGTACCCTTGCGGACGACTTCGCGCGGCTCCCGGCGCTTGTCGGTTCTCTGGCGCCGCCCCCGCCCGGTGTGCCGACCCCCGATTCGTCGCCCTCGGCGGGCGACCGGGCCCAGATGGACCTGTTTTGATTCCAACCCCGACCGACGGGCGCACGCCGTCCGCGTCCGCGGGCGACCGTGCCCAGATGAACCTGTTGTGACTCCCAGTGAGTTCACCAGCCACGATCCCATGGCCACCGAGGCCCTCGGGGCGGGTATCGCGTCCCTTCTCGCGCCCGGTGACGTCGTGGTCCTACGCGGCGATCTTGGGGCCGGCAAAACCACACTCGTGCGGGGCGCCGCTCGTGCGCTCGGGGTTACCGGACCCGTCACCAGCCCCACCTACACGATCGCCAATGTCTACGAGGGACGCATTCGCGTGGCGCATCTCGATGCGTGGCGGCTCGACGACCCCGACGCCGAGGAGATGGGCCTCGCGCTTGAGGCGGTGGGGGAGGGCGTCGTGGCGTTTATCGAGTGGCCCGACTCCATCATCCACGGCCTCCCGGCTCCCCGTATCCAGGTGGACATCCAGCACGGGGGAGGGGATGACCGGGTGGTACGGTTGACGAGCGTCGATTCCGGCATGGATGCGTCGCTCAAGGCCCTTTGTGACGACCTTCGCGCTCGACACCGCAACGCCTAACCCAGCCCTAGCGATCATTCGGGATGACGGCGTGGTCGCTGAGCAGTGGCTGGGTCAGATCCCCGGCGGCGGCCGGCGTGTGCTTGAGGCCGCGCACGATCTGTTCCGATCAGTGGATATCGTCCCGGCAGACCTCCACGAGATCGTTGTCGGGGTCGGTCCCGGGGGGTTCACCGGTCTTCGCATCGGCATCGCCACGGCCCTCGGGCTCGGGCAGGCCCTCGGTATCCCGGTCCGCGGGGCGTCAAGTCTCGAGGCTCTTGCCATCGGGGCCGCTGCGCATCGGGTCGCGCAGAGCGAGGTCGTCGTGGCCGTGATCAACGCCCGTCGCCGCGAGGTGTTCGCCGCCGCGTATCGAGTGTTAGACGACGCCGCGCTCATGCCGGTGTCTGCCCCCCGAGCCGTTGACCCGGTTGAGTTGTCGCGCTCCCTTGCGGCTGTCGGTCCCTGCCTGCTGGCGGGGGATGGTGCCGACTTGGTCCCGCTCGCAGCCAACATCCGTCGGGCGCCGCAGGGTGATGCCGACCGCATCACCGCTCCTGCCCTTGTCGCCCGCGTGCGTGCGGGGGGCGAGCGTCCGGTGACGCCCGACTACCTCCGCCTCCCCGATGCCGAGGAACACCGGCGTCGGCGTTTGGGCGAGGAAGTGGCGCGTTGAGATCCGCGCCGAAGATTCGAGTGCGGCGGCCCGTGGTTCGCCGCGCGCGCGCGGACGACATCGTGGCGATGATGGCCATCGACACACGGAGCAATCCGATCCCGTGGTCACGAATGTTCTTCGCCGCCGAGGTCAATCGGGTGGAGGGACTTTGCCTCGTGGCCACCGACGGCGATGCGGTGGTGGGGTTCATGGCGACGGCGGGGCAGGGCGATGCGTGGCACATCCTCAATGTCACGGTGGATCTGGGTCATCGTCGGCGCGGCATCGGGGCCCTGCTCGTGGATGCCACCCTCGCCGCTCTCGACGGGCGTCCGTATCGTCGGTACACGCTTGAGGTGCGGGTGTCCAACGAAGCTGCCGTCCGCCTTTATCGAACCCGTCGCTTCGTCGACTCCGGAATCCGCCCGCGGTACTACTCGGACGATCAGGAGGACGCGCTGATCATGTGGCGGGAGCCCGAGGACGATCCCTCATGAGCGACCTCGTGCTCGCCATCGAGACCTCCTGCGACGAGACCGCCGCCGCAGTCGTACGGGACCGCCACATCCTCTCCAATATCGTCGCTTCCCAGGCCGAGTTGCACTCGGTCTACGGCGGTGTCGTTCCCGAGGTGGCCGCGCGGCACCACCTCATCACCATCAACGCGGTGGTCGATCAGGCGCTCCACGACGCCGGGGTCACACTGGACGACATCCACCACGTCGCCGTAACCCGTCGCCCGGGCCTCATCGGTGCCCTCCTCGTCGGGGTCGCCACCGCCAAGGCCTTGGCCTACGCCACGGGCAAGGACCTCGTCATGGTCGACCACATACACGGCCACATCGCCGCCTGCTGGCTGGAGCCGGTGGCGCTCGACCCGCCGTTCGTGGCCCTCACAGCATCGGGGGGTCACACACGGCTCGATTTGGTCGAGCACTACGCGACCCCAATCCTGCTGGGACAGACACTCGACGACGCCGCCGGTGAGGCCATCGACAAGGGCGCACGGCTGCTCGGCATCCCGTACCCCGGGGGCCCGGGGCTCGAAGCGCTTGCCCGCGAGGGAAACCGCACGGCGTTCGCATTTCCCGTGGGACTTCGGGGCCGCGGTCCCAAGGACCTCGACTTCTCATTCGCCGGAGTCAAGACGGCGCTGCTGTACGTGGTGCGCGACCTCGGTGAGCAGGGAACGGCCGCACGGCGTGCGGACCTTGCGGCTTCGTATCAGGAGGCCATCGTGCGGGCGCTGGCCGATCGGCTCATGCGCGCCGCCGACGCCTACCGCGTTCCGGTCGTCTCTATCGGGGGCGGGGTCGCGGCCAATGGTCGCCTGCGGGAGCTGGTCGTGGAGGGGGCCGCGATACGCGGCCTTCGCGTGGCGATTCCCGACCGCACGCTATGTACTGACAACGCCGCAATGATCGCGGCCGCAGCCGCCTTCACCCCGGCCATCCCGTGGCCGGATTACGTGGGTGAGGACGCCATCGCCACCGCCCCGCCCGGGGGGATCGCCGCATGAGGGACACCCGCCGCTGACGGACCGGTTGGGTGCTACCGCGCGGTAGTCACCACCACCACCGCCACCGCCGTAGGGGGTCGTTATCTGCGTACCCGCAACTCACCGTTCGTGGTTGGGGGCGGAACGTCCCTGACGCCAGCCCTTGTGCGGGAGTGCCACATGCGATTAGTTTGTGCGGTCCTGATACAAGCACGAACGGATCACAGTGCCCGAACAACTCACACTCGGAGTCGCCGCCCGGCTCTCCCGTTATCTTCAGGTCCTGACCCAGGCCAAGAAGATGGGGAAGACGATCATCTCAAGCCAGGCGATCTCCGAGTACACGAATGTCAACCCCACGCAGATTCGCCGCGACCTGTCGGGGTTCGGGAAGTTCGGCAAGCGGGGTGTGGGGTACACCATCGACACCCTCATCGGGCAGATCCGGAAGATCCTGCGCACCTCGGGCCAGCACAACATCGCACTCTTCGGCGCCGGCAACCTCGGCCAGGCAATCGCGGGATCGGGGGCCTTCGCCGATCACGGATTTCGGATCTCCGCCATCTTTGATACCGATCCCGACAAGGTCGGTCTCAGGGTCGGCGATCTCACGGTGCGTCACTACAGCGAACTGCCGATCGTGGTGGCGACCGAGGGCATCGAGGTGGGCGTCATGGCCATCCCGGCCGGGGCCGCCCAGCAGGTGACCGACGACCTCGTGGCCTCGGGCGTCAAGATCATCTTCAACTACTCCGATGCCCTGCTCTCGGTGCCGAGCGACGTCACCGTCCACACGTCGAGTCCGGCCGTGGAACTTCTTTACGCCCTGTACTTCTACCTCACGTAGAGGCACCCGGTAATCCGAGGGGAACGGATGGCACTGGCCCCACCGAGTCCCTGTCACGTCGGCTCGTATGGGATGTCCACCTGCCCCCGGTGCAGGAGGTCCGGACCGGGTTTGGCCCCAGGGTGGGGACGCATCACCCCACGGCCCCGCCGATCTCGGACTGCCTGTCCTACGCGGGGATCACGGTAAGGGGTGTCCCATCATCTCATGCTGACGTAATCTGACGCGCTGCCCCGTGGAGGAGCCTCAGCGTTCACCGGGGATCGCCGTCGGGACCCCGTCGTCGCCGATCGCAACCATCGTGAACGTGCCGCTCGTGCACAGTTCCCGCGACGCGTCCGCCGGGTCCTCGCGGTACACCTCCACGGCCACCACCAAGCTCGTGCGTCCCACGGACTGCACGCGCCCGATCAGTTCCACGAAATCGCCAGCAAAGATGGGGACGCGGAACTCGAGTGCGTCCACCTTTCGGGTGACCACCGTTCCGCGGGCGCGTCGTGATCCGGCCAGGAATGCGGCGCGGTCCATCCACGCCATGAGTGTGCCCCCGAACAGGGTTCCGAGATGATTGGTGTCACCGGGGAAGACGATCTCGAGGGAGCGGGCCTCCACCATCGACCGAGCGTACTCATGCCACCGGGAGAACCCGTCCGGGGGGAGGGAGTCGACGCCGCGCCACTCGGATGATGGATCGAGTCCGGGGGTCCGTACGGTTCCACCGGGTGTCACGGGTCCCGCCTGGCGCAAGGACCGCGTGGCGCGGTCTGATGATCGGTGCCGTTCCCTGAGCCATCGGGAAGGGCGGGTTGGGCGCTCTGCGAGTGGGCACTCTCCCGGTGACCCGGGCCGTCGTCGAGTAGCGGAGGAGGGACTCGAACCCCCGACACGCGGATTATGATTCCGCTGCTCTAACCAGCTGAGCTACTCCGCCAGATCGCTGCTCGCGCAGCGGTGGGCGACCGTAGCAAATGCCAGCATCGGGGCGACGCGCGAGGTGTTCGACGTCCCACCTGGGCGTCCTCGGACATGCCCGTCGTGGTCGCCGTCGTCGTGCGCGACCGCCGGGGGCCTCGTTCCGGCCCCCGGCGTCCTGAGATTCGGCGTTACGCGTGAAGCCTGATGGCCACGAGCGGGACCGTCCGCGTGGTCTTGGTGGCGTACTCGTCGTAGTCCGGCCAGATGTCCGTCATCACCCTCCACAACTGTTCCCGTTCGGCGTCGGTGGCCGTGCGGGCCGAGGCCGGCATGACCTCGGTACCCACCTGCACCACCACCTCGCCGTCGGCGTCGAGGTTGAGGTACCAGTCCGGGTGAGTGGGCGATCCGGCGTATGACGCCATCACGATGTATTCGCCCCCGTGTTCGCCGTAGATCAGGGCCGTGCGACGGGCGCTGCCACTCCGCTTCCCGCGCGTGGTCAGCAGCAACGTCGGCACACCGGGCTGCCAGTGGTGCCCCTCGGTGCCACCGGATTGCACGTACGTACGTACGTGCTCGGCCACCCAGCCATCACCGGTGGGGTCGATTGGGGTCTCGTCGGTCAGTGCCATTCATCCTCCTACGGTCGGCACGTGGTCATCGCGTAGGGAAGCAGGTTGGCACCGCGGACATGTGACCGTGCGGTTACCGACGGCGGGACGAGCCGGTCGGTGTGCCGACCTCCTTCGAACCACTCCGCAGGATCAATTCGAACGCTGCGCGAGGACGGTCGCGGCGTCACTGCGGATCCGAACTCGGGCGAACCCGACCCGCCACAGGGACAATGCCCGCCATGACAAGCCAACGTGACCTCGTCGCCGAGGGATTCAGCGAGACGGCATCCGACTACGACGGCGCCGTCCGGTTCAACCTTGAGGGCGCGCAGCGCCTGGTCATGGCGATTCCGCCGGGCCGCTACGACGATGTCCTTGATGTTGGGTGTGGCACCGGGGGCGCGACTCAGGCTCTCATCGACCGCTTCACACCCGCACGCGTAACAGGCGTCGACCCGTCGGAGGGGATGCTGCAGCAGTTTGTGGCCAAGCTCGGATCCTTGCAGGGCGTGGACATCACCCTAGTTCAGTCCGGAGTGGACGACATGCCCGTGGCCGAGGCATCGTTCGACCTCGCCATCTGTTCCATGGCCTACCACTGGTTTCCGCGCCGCTGGGACGCGGCACGAGCCATCGCACGGGCGCTACGACCCGGCGGGGTGGTCGCCATCCTCTGCTCCGGCAAGGGTGGCGAGCAGGCCTACCGCGACGTCATCGCCGATGTCGAGCCCATCAACTACGCATGGCTCGGCGCCTTCGATGGCAACCTGCGTGACATTCCCGAAATGGAGGGGTATCTGGTGCAGGCGGGCCTTGAGCCCCTCGACATCTGGATGGAGCGCCGGGTACGCCACACCACGGTGGATGCCTACATGGAGCGAATGCGCGTGGTAGCCGGGCACATCATTGGCGATCCCTCCGAGCCCGAGATCGCGGCCTGGCTCGCGACGGTGGAGCAGGCGATGCGTGACCGCTCGGGTTCACGCGGCTGGACCTACGACTTTATGAAACTCTTCGCGATCGCCCGGAAGCCCGTCTGACAGTCCCCCGTGTCGCCGGGCGGACGTCGGCGGCGTGGGTCCCCGCTCAGTGGCGGGGGACGTCGTGAAGCCCGATAGCGGACTCGAACCGCTGACCCCTTCCTTACCATGGAAGTGCTCTACCAACTGAGCTAACCGGGCGTATGCCGCGCGCCCCCGGACGGTGCCGACCCCGAGGCGCGGGGGAGTGTAGACGAGGGCGCACCGATGCGGCACGCCCGTCTGATCAGGGCGTGCGGCTGCCCCGTGGCACGCGGCTCGACTGACGGGCCGCGGCCTGGGCGGGGGTGGTCGAGATCGTGGTCTTGGCGGGGCGGAACACGCGGCTGCCGCGGGAGGCGTACATGACCTTGGGCAGCGGGTCACGAAATCCGGAGTCGCTCCACGAGGTCTCCTGGCCGATTCGCTTGGCCATGCGGCCCACCTCGTCGGTCTGGTCGGGCAGGACCATGGTGATGGCGCGGCCCGTGCGACCGGCGCGGGCGGTGCGACCCACGCGGTGGGTGTACGTGTCGTGGTCATCCGGGGGGTCGAAGTTGACGACCAACCCGATGTTGTCCAGGTCGATACCGCGCGATGCCACGTCGGTGGCGATGAGCACCCGAGTGGTGCCGGCGATGAAACTCTTGAGGGTCGATTCGCGGACCGACTGGCTGAGGTCCCCGTGCAACTCCTTCGCCGGAAGCCCCATCTTGTTCATCCGCTCGGTCAGGCGGGCGGCGCCCCGGCGCGTACGGCAGAACACCAGCACCAGATCCTCCTCCTCCTGGACGATATCGATGAGGGTCTCGGTGCGGTTGGACGGCTCGCACGCGACGAAGGTCTGCTCGAGGCGCTCGGACAGCGCGATGTCCGTGCCGGGGTCGTCCTCGGTCTCGATGAGGCCGGGGCTCCGGGTCATTTTGTCGGCCAAGCGGGCGATGTCGCCGTCGAGGGTGGCCGAGAAGAGCATGGTTTGGCGGTCGTCGGGAAGGCCCTTGAGGATCGCCTCGACTTGCGGGATGAAGCCCATGTCGAGCATGCGGTCCGCCTCGTCAAGGATGAGGACCTCGATCTTGGAGAGGTCGATGAGACCTTGGCGCATGAGGTCGAGCAGTCGTCCGGGGGTGGCGACGATGATGTCGGCGGAGCTGGCCTTCTTCGCCTGCCGGTCGAGGGGGACGCCGCCGTAGGCGGTCGCCGTCTTCAGGCCTCGCGCCTCGGCGAACAGGGTGATCTCGTTGGCAATCTGGACTGCCAACTCACGGGTGGGGGCGAGCACCAAGGCACCCGGGAAGCCGTGCGGCTCGTGGAGGTACTCGATCGTGGGGAGCGCGAACGCGAGGGTCTTGCCCGATCCCGTGGGCGCACGCACCGTGAGGTCGCGTCCTTCCAGGGCCTCGGGGATGACCATCTCCTGTACGGGGAACGGGGCGGTGAAGCCCTTCCCGTCGAGGACCGCACACACGGGCTCGCTCACGCCAATGCTGGCGAAGGTGGCATCAGACATTCAGTTGTTCTCCCTGCGGCGCTCGCCGCGGTGGATGAGGAACCATCCACCGGGAACAACAGTGTTGGTCGGGGTGCTTCCTCGCGCTGCCCGGCCCTAGTGCCGTGCTGCTTGGACTAACCGTAGCAGTCCGCGCCGCCGGAACCATCACGGCGGGTTGTCGCTGGTAGCCTCACCCCCCGTGCCCGGGAGTCCCTCGATACTGGATGGCGTCCGCGAGCGGTTCGCCGCCTCAATCGATTTCACGGTGGGGTTGGAGGAGGAGTACCAACTCCTCGACCCAACGTCGTGCGCGCTGGTGCAGCGCTACGAGGACCTGACGGCCGCACCTCCCGCGGCCCTCGCCCCCCACCTCGCGGGTGAACTCATCTCGAGCGAGATCGAGTACCGCACGTCCCCCCACACGACGTTCTTAGCCGCTGCGCGCGACCTCGTGGAGGGGCGCCTCGCCGTTGCTCGCCTGGCGGAGTCGCACGGGGTCGTGATCGGCGTCACCGGCTGCCACCCCTTCAGTCCGTGGCAGGACCAGCACATCATCGACACCGCGCACTACCAACGGGTAGAGAACGAACTCGGCTACATCGCGTGGATCAACAACACGTGGTCGCAGCACCTCCACTGTGGCATTCGCGATGCGGACCGGGCCATCCGTATCTGTACCGCCATGCGCACGGTGCTCCCGGAGATCCTCGCGCTCTCCGCCAACAGCGCGCTCTATCTCGGCAGGGTCACCCGCCTGCACTCCACCCGAACGTCGCTGTTCACTCGTTCCTTCCCCCGGTGCGGCGTGCCCGATCCCATCATGGACTTCAACGAGTACGCCGAATTCGTGCGCGTGCTCGAGCGCTCGGGGTCGATCATCGAGAGCACGCAGATCTGGTGGAGCATTCGGCCGCACCACGACTTCGGCACGATCGAGGTACGGATCGCCGACGGCCAGACGGAGATGACCGAGGCGCTCGCCGTTCTCGCGTTGTCGCTGGCCCTGATCGCCCGTTTTGCCGATGACCTCGATGCCGGTCGGCCCCTCCCCGCGCATCCCGGGCGGTTGATCGAGGAGAACCTGTGGCGTGCCCAGCGCCACGGCCTTGATGGCCGCATGATCGACTTCACCCGCGGGGAGGACCGGCCCACGGCCGACGCGATCCGCGAGCTGGTCGAGTTCACGGCTCCGGTTCACGACCGGCTGGGGCTCACGCCGTTCCTCGCCCGCATCCCGATGATGCTCACGGACGGCAACGGAGCGCAACGCCAGGCCCGGGCATTCGCCGCCGGTCAGGACCCGGTTGAGATCCACGCACACGTCGTAGAGCGCACCCGCCGTTCGGCGGAAGAAACCCTCAAGATCATCGGACAGGTAACGAGCCCATGAGCACCGACACCCCGCAGGCCCAAGACCCGAACGAGCCCGAGGTGGGCGACGACGAGAAGCGTGAGCCAACCCGGGAGGAGATGGTCGCCGCCGAGATGATGCGGCGCCTCATGACCACACCGGTGCAAGACGTCGTCATGCAATCCATGGCCACCTTCACCGACATGGCTGCCATTCGCTTGGGTCTCGGCCCACGCGGCGAGGACGACTTCGACCTCCCGCAGGCGGGCCTTGCCATCGAGTCGCTACGCGCACTGCTCGCAGTGACGAACGCGATCATGGGGGAGGAAGCCGCCGCGCCGTTCACGGAGCCACTCGCGCAGTTGCAACTGGCATTCGCCGACCTCATCGATCAGATCAAGGCCGCTCGCGAAGGTGAGGGCGGCGACGGCACATCGCCCGCAGGCGGGACGGGCGGGGAGATCTGGACCCCGGGCGGCGACCGGCCCGGCGGCGGGGGGCTGTGGAAGCCCGGAGAGTCAAAGTAGCGCGATGGCGGAGCGACGCGCGGAGATCGGCGTGTTCGGAGGGTCGGGGTTCTATTCGTTCCTCACGCACACCGAGGAGATCACGATGACCACCCCGTACGGGGACCCGAGCGCGCCGGTGGTCATCGGTGAGGTGGGCGGCCGAACAGTGGCGTTTCTTCCGCGCCATGGGCGGAATCACGAATACCCGCCGCACGCCATCAACTACCGGGCCAACGTCTGGGCGATGAAGGACCTCGGGGTCACGCACGTGCTGGGTCCGTGCGCCTCGGGCAGCCTGCAGGCCGACATCGGCGTGGGCGAGTTTGTGGTGTGCGATCAGTACGTCGATCGCACGAGCGCGCGCGCGGACACGTTCTACGACGGGCCGGTTGCCACGCACGTGAGCGCTGCCGATCCGTACTGCCCCGTGCTCCGGTCCCTCCTCCTGGCGGGCTGTCGTGATCTCGGCATCCCCGTGCACGACGGCGGGACCGTGGTGGTGGTGCAGGGTCCGCGGTTCAGCACCCGGGCGGAGAGCCGGTGGTTCACGCAGATGGGGTGGCACGCGATCAACATGACGGCCTACCCGGAGGGGCATCTCGCCCGTGAGATGCAACTTTGCTACGCCAACATCTCGCTCATCACCGACTACGACGTGGGCCTCGAGGGTATGCCAGGGGTCACCTCGGTCACGCTCGAACAGGTACTCGAGGAGTTCGCACGCGGCAACGAGCGCCTCCGCGACCTGCTCTTCGCGGTCATCCCACGCATTCCGGCGGAGCAGGACCCCCTCTGTGCGCACGCCCTCACCGGCGCGGTCATCGGGCACTAGCACTCGCGTGGTCCCGCCACTCCGACGGGCGATCTGCCCGGGCGGTCTGGTACAAATCCGCGTCGCTCGGGAGAACCTCCCGGGTGCATGTGCGTGCGCGGGGGCGTATCCCAACCGGGTGTGACCTCGCGTGGCCGTGACCGTATCCCTAGATCTGGAGGCAGTTCTTGGCGGGCTTCCTGTCGGACAGCAGTGCATGGATCGCGCTCGTATGCGGGCTTATCGCCATCGCGTACGGCCTCGGTCTCGCCGTATACATCCTTCGCAAGCCTGCGGGCAACGAGAAGATGCGCGAGATCGCCGCAGCAATCCAAGAGGGCGCGAAGGCGTACCTCAATCGTCAGTACGCGATCATCGGCATCGTCGCCGTGGTCCTGTTCTTCCTGATCGGGTTCCTCGGCAGTGCCGTGGACTCCTCGCTACTCGGCTGGAAGGCCGCGATCGGGTTCCTCATCGGTGCCGTGGCATCTGCCGCCGCCGGGTTTATCGGCATGAACGTCTCGGTGCGCACCAACGTGCGCACGGCCGAGGCGGCGCGGGGCGGTCTCAAGCCCGCCCTCGACGTGTCGTTCAAGGGCGGGTCGGTTACCGGTCTGCTCGTGGTGGGTCTCGGCCTTCTCTCAGTGGCCGGGTACTTCTTGGTCCTGGGCGGTGACAAGGACGCCGTGGCCCCCCTCATCGGCCTCGCGTTCGGTGGTTCCCTGATCTCCGTCTTCGCGCGTCTAGGCGGCGGCATCTTTACCAAGGGTGCCGATGTCGGGGCCGATCTCGTCGGAAAGGTCGAGGCGGGTATCCCCGAGGACGATGCCCGCAACCCGGCCGTCATCGCCGACAACGTCGGTGACAACGTCGGTGACTGCGCGGGTATGGCGGCGGATCTCTTCGAGACCTACGCCGTCACCACCGTCGCCGTGATGTTCCTAGGGTCGCTCTTCTTCGCGGGCAACGTAATGAACGCGATTCTGTTCCCGCTCATTTTGGGTGCGGCATCGATCATCACTTCGATCATCGGCACCTGGTTCGTTCGGCTCGGCAAGCACGGCTCGATCACTGCGGCCCTCTATACGGGTCTCGGCGTCGCCGCCGTACTGTCCGCGCTCGTTTTCATCCCACTGACCAAGTGGATGATGGCGGGTGTGATACCGAGCGGGTCCAACGGGATCATCCCGGGCAGTTGGGCCAACTACTACTGGGCCGCGCTGGTGGGCCTCGGAGTGACCATCCTTCTCGTGGCGATCACCGAGTACTACACGGGAACCATCTGGCCGCCGGTTCGCAGCATCGCGAAGGCGTCCGAGACCGGGCACGGCACCAACATCATCGCCGGTCTGGCCGTGAGTCTTAAGGCAACCGCTCTTCCCGTCATCGTCATCGCGGGTGGAATTGTGTCGTCGTATGAACTCGCGGGGTATTACGGAATCGGCGTTGCCGTCATGGCGATGCTCTCGCTTGCGGGGATCGTCGTCGCACTCGATGCGTACGGGCCGATCACCGACAACGCGGGTGGTATCGCCGAGATGGCGAACATGCCGGACTCGGTGCGGGCCGTTACCGATCCGCTCGACGCGGTCGGCAACACCACGAAGGCCGTGACCAAGGGCTACGCCATTGGTTCGGCCGGCCTCGCTGCCGTCATCCTCTTCGTCTCGTACGTCGAGGAGCTCAAGTTGGCACTTGCCAGCGCCGGCGGTGCCGTAGTGGACCTGAGGTTCGACCTTCAAGACCCGTATGTCGTGGTCGGTCTCTTTATCGGTGGCCTCATGCCGTTCATCTTTGCCGCTTTCTCAATGGAGGCCGTGGGCAAGGCGGGCGCGCAGGTGGTCGAGGAGGTCCGGCGGCAGTTCCGCGAAAAGCCGGGGATCATGGAGGGCACGGAGCGTCCCGACTACGCCGGGTGCGTGAAGATCGTGACGGCATCCGCCCAGAAGCAGATGCTGATCCCGGGTCTGATCCCGATCGTTGTTCCCATCCTCGTTGCCTTCATCTTCGGCATTGAGCATGGCCGGGTGATGCTCGGAGGGCTCCTCCTCGGAGCCATCGTCACGGGAATCTTCGTGGCCATCTCGATGACATCGGGTGGTGGCGCGTGGGACAACGCCAAGAAGTTGATCGAAGATGGTGAGTTCGGTGGCAAGGGATCGGACGCCCACAAGGCGGCGATCACCGGTGACACCGTCGGTGATCCCTACAAGGACACCGCAGGTCCCGCCATCAACCCAATGATCAAGATCGCCAACATCGTGGCGCTCCTGATCATCCCCTTCCTGGTCTAGGAACGACGGAGCGGGGGTCCGGGAAACCAGGCCCCCGCGATGTCGCCACCACCATGGGAGGCCGCGCAATCGCCACTATCATCCTCTCAGGGGTGGTGCTCGTCATCGGCGTCGCCCAAGCGGTCCGCCTGATGGTTATCGGGGGCAACCCCTTCGGGTATGTGGTGGCGGTGGCGTTCATCATCGCTGGGGGCGGCCGCCTGTGGGTGTGGTGGCGCTCAGGCAGGGCCTGAGCCGGGCTCACGCGGCTAACGTCACCGCGTTCGCGATAATGGGGGATCGGGTGTTTGTTGTCGTGGTGGGGAGCGGGAGGGTTGGTGCGTCCATCGCGCGCAGCCTCATCGATGACGGTCACGACGTGAGCGTCATCGACCAGAACCCCGAGGCACTCCAGCGTTTGGGGGATGACTTCCCCGGCGATTTCGTGCAGGGTGTCGCGCTCGAGACAACGGTTCTCGAGGCCGCCGGCATTCAGCGGGCGGACGCATTCGTCGCGGCGACTCACGGTGACAACACCAACATCGTCATCGCGCAAATCGCGCGCGACCGGTACGAGGTCGACTGCGTCATCGTCCGCGTGATGGACCCCCACCGTGCGAAGTTCTACGGGGAGCGTGGACTCATCACCGTGTGTCCCACCCGTACCGCGATCGAGATGATGGAGGGCGCCCTCCGGTCCTTCGCGGCCGACCGCCCCGAGGCCGCATGATGTACGCCATCATCGTGGGTGGGGGGAAGGTGGGCGCCAACGTGAGCCGGGCGCTCCTGCGTATGGGACACGAGGTATCCATCGTCGAGGCCCGGCACGCACGCTTCACCATGCTCGAGACCGAGTTCGAGCACATGGCGCGGTACGGCGACGGCACCGAACTCTTCGTGCTCGAGGCGGCGGGCATGGGCCGGTGTGACGTCTGCATCGCGGTGACCGGTGACGACGAGGACAACATCGTCATCGGCCAGGTGGCGCGTGACCACTTCGGGGTTCAGAACGTGGTGGCCCGCGTCAACGACCCCCGTAACCAGCAGCACTTCGACCTGCTGGGCGTGGCACCGACGGTCTGCGCCACCGAGTCCATTCTGTCGCTCATAGAGCACGAAGTCCCCCAACACTCGCTGGTTCACCTGTTCTCGTTGCGCCGAGAAAACCTCGACATCATCGAGATCGGTGTGGTGGAGGGCAGCCGGGCCGACGGCGCACGGCTCGACGAACTGCCGGTGCCGTCCGGCAGCCTCATCGTGAGCGTGCTCCGAAACCGCGTCGGTCGCGTGGCGTCCCCCGAGACCGTCCTTGCGGCAGGGGATCAGGTGGTCGCGGTCACGGAGCCCGGCCTCGAGTCCGAGATCGTGGCGATCTTCGTCGGCGAGTGACCGAGGGCCCGTGGCAGGCCGAGCCCGTTGCTACTCTCGTGACCGTCGTCCGTCCCGTCTCCGAAGGAGTGTTAATGGCCTCAGCTGAGGATCGTCTACCGCGTGTCAAGCACGCTGATCGTCCTCGCTCGGACGAGAAGATCCTCAAGAGGGGCGGCGCGGACCTCAACAACGGATGGCTCGGGCGCCACGGGACGCTGTACCTCACCGAGACCCGGATGGTCTTCGTGCCGACCCTGCTTGACACCGTCCTCGGCGCCAAGCGTCGGGAGATTCCACGCGCGAGCATCACTGCGATCGAGCGCTGGCCGATCTCGCCGGGTGGCATGCCACGGGGTGCGAAGCGTCCGCGTATGTACATCTACGCGGACGGAGTGCGGTACCAGTTCCTGTTCTCGGACCTGGACGCGTGGTTCGACCTCCTAGAGGTCTTGCTGCGCAAGGCCCAGCGGGAGGACCCCTCGCTGCCGGCCATCGAGTTCCGCCGGACGGGGATCGAGAACGCGCTGCTTGAGAGCATCGGTGGGTTCGACCCGGAGTGACGCGCTAAAGTCCCGAATGCCAACGGCGTTTCGGGGGTTTGTGTAGTGATCAATGTGAGTGATCGCAGTCGGGTGGCCGTCGCCGCACTCGCCGAACTCGCCTCCCGCAACGGCGACGCGCCGGTGCCCATCCTCGATGTCGCGGGGTGTCGGGGCATTCCCCCGCATCAGGTCGAGCAGGTGTTCTCCGCTCTGCGCCGTGCGGGCGTGCTCCAGAGCCAACGCGGAGTCCGAGGGGGGTACACCTTGCGTCGTGACCCCGCTGAGGTCACCGTGCTCGAGATCATCGAAGCCATCGACGGTCCGGTCGGGGTCCACGAGATCGATCCCGACTGTCCGATCGGCGAGGTCTGGACCGACGGAGCTGAGCGCCTCTCGGCGGCGTTCCGCGAGGTCACCATTGCGGACATCGCATCGCGTGAGGCCCGCCGGGCCACAGCGCCGATGTTCCACATCTAACGGAACCCCTGCATAGGCGCAGGTTCCGGCCCGTGTGTTGCCCCTAGTGTTGCCACTCGTGGCGCGGCCTTCCCATTGGGCGTCCGCTCTCCTCACCCTGCCGGGCCGACCCGGGGGCCGTGGCCCGGGTGCGAGGCCCCCCTGGGTCGCCCGGGGTATACGTCCCAAAAAAACGCCACGGGTCCTGCCACGGGCCTCCGCCGCGTGTGCTGGTTAGACTCCTCGTGCGCGGCAAGCCTGCCCATCGCCACCCCTGCTAGTGACCCTGCCGGGGTTAGGCGTTCGGCGGCACCAGCGGGCTTGTCGCGCTTACCTCCCTGGGCCCGCTCACCGCCACGGGTCCTGCCACGCGCTCGACCACCTCACAACCTGCGGGGCGAAGCCGATCGCAGCCCTACCTAGGCTGCGCCGCGCTGCTGCGGCCTGTAGTTCCCCGCGCTTCGCGTTGCCGTATTGCGCCCCGCGGCGGGCGTTGCACGGGAGGCACGCGCCGACCCAGTTACTCTCGTCTGTTGGGTTGACATCCCTGCTGGTGACTGGGATCACATGGTCAATTTGCGTCGCGGGTGCCTGCTCGCATCAGTAGCACGGGCTGTCCCAGTCCTTGAGGAACACGGCCCGGTGCTTACGGTATGCGCGGTTGTTGAGGTCCGGTCGCCTAGCCATGCTGGCAAGCGTAATGCGGAAGGCGCTAGGGGTTCACCAGGCCGCCCACCCAGCTGCACGGGGGATCTCGAGGACTGGCAGCGCAGGCACCACTGCTCGCAGCTCATCGAGTTTGAGGTGATCCACAGAGCGGCGCGTTGCGGTGCTGTTCTCCGCATGGCCCAGCCGC
>SHVE01000006.1:0-60000 GCA_009694365.1 Thermoleophilia bacterium
ACCGCGGGCGCCAGGAGCCAGAAGCGCATCAAGGAATCGCTCGGCATTCCAGATGCGAAGGTCCTGGTCAGCGGGGTGGACCGGCCCAACATCGTGCTGACGAGCATGAACCCTGGGGATGAGCAGGCCCGTGCAAAGATCGCGGCGCGCCGGGCTTAGCCGCCACCGCTGGGCAGTAGTGCAGCAGGACAGTCGTGCAGTGAGGGGCGTGCACGACTGATTCCCGCACCCCATGCGGTGATCGGGCCAGCAGTGCAGTAGAGCAGGGGGGTGGTGTCCGCCCGCGTGCGCGTCATGCCCCTGCGATCACCTGCATGCCACTTGCATGCCACTTTGTGGACACTTGGGGGCACTGCTGACTACACCCCAACCTCGGGAACCGCATGGCTGCGGAAAAGTGAGAGCCGACGAGCGGATTTGAACCGCTGACCCCTTCATTACGAGTGAAGTGCTCTACCAGCTGAGCTACGTCGGCGAGATGCGTACAAATAACGGGACGTGTCCCATCCTCAGTGCCCGTGGAACGCTAACCCCATGAGCTGTTGGACAGTGCATGGGGAGTTGGGGTGTCCGTGGACTGGCGGAATCCTAGTCACCATCTCGCGCACGGTCAGCAGAGCGTCAGTCGCGTCCGTGAATGTGCCGGTGTGGTCTCCCACCAATGAGACCGATCATCTCGTCGAGGCGGTCTGCGTAGGTTGTATACCCGTGATGCCCGTGGCGGGTTTGGTCGCCGATGAGCATTTCGATCACGATTCGTCGAGCATAAGGTCCGAGCGATCGGTGGGCATCGATCGCCGTGATGACGGACGTCGATGTATCGATCGTCGCGGCGCGGTGGACCAACGCCCGGACCCGATAGACAGCGGTTGGTGATCTCACGAGATCGACGGTCATTCACGGGCCGAGGGTTTCGGCCTCGACCCACGAATGGCCCCTACCGGCGGCCGGTGCCTACCGCGCGTTGCCGGGAGAGAGTGAACCCGTAGCCGTGGCGGCTCTGGCAGGTGAGACCGGTTGTCCGGCTGCGGCACGTGAACGGACCCCATGACCACAAGCGTCCGTAGGCGACGGTCCGAAAGCCTTTGCCGTTGGCGGGCGGCAGGGCCGTGTCGCCGTGGCAGGTCCAACGGGCCGGAGCGCCGCGTGTAAGGGTGAAAGAGTCGCCGTAGTCTTCCGCGCACACCGACGGTCGGCGTGGGGGGACGTAGCTGTGTTCACGAATGTCGCAACGGAGATGCCAAGCGGATTCGTTGGTGGCGATACATCCGATGTTCCGGCTCGGCGTCATGATTGATACGAACGCCGCGTTGGCGGACGTCACTCCGAGCGCGATCGAGACCACGATCACGGCGAGGATGTCTGCGACACGCAGCATTCATTCACGCTACTCCGACGCGGCGACGGCCGGGGTCCCGGTTGACGGTGGACCATGGCGCTAGGGTGCCCGTCATGAGTGCAGAGCGAATCGGGTTACTCGTGCACCTGCTCGGCGCCTTCGCGTTTATCGCGGGCGTGGTGGTCGCGGGTGTGGCCTACGAGACCGCACGTCGTCGGCGCGCGGCCATTGAGGTGGCTGCGGTCCTCCGCATGGCTCGGGTGGGGGCGATGATCGCGGCCGTGGGT
Source organism: Thermoleophilia bacterium (assembly GCA_009694365.1). Classification (GTDB taxonomy): domain Bacteria; phylum Actinomycetota; class Thermoleophilia; order Miltoncostaeales; family Miltoncostaeaceae; genus SYFI01. The sequence continues at coordinate 1,627 of SHVE01000006.1, forward strand.
GGTGTGGTCCTACTCGTCGCGGGGTTCTGGCTCGCCGGGCACCTAGAGATGTTCCGCACGCGATGGCTCGAACTCTCCATTCTGGCGTTCTTCCTGTCGTTCGGGTTTGGGGCTGCGGGGGGACGACGTCCGCGCCGGGCCCGGGAGTTGGCGGTGCGCATCGCCGCCGGGGAGGGGGGAGACCCTGCGGAACTTCGGCAGTTGCTCGACGACCGCCTGTCGCGGCTCGTCAACTGGATCGCCGGACTGCTGGCCCTGCTCGTTATCGTGTTGATGGTCGTCCAGCCGGCCTTCTAAGGCACGTTCTCAGAGTGCGAGGGCTCCGGGGGAACGGCGGGGGAGGGGAGACCCCCGACGGATCATCGCGAGGCGATCGAGCAATCCCTCCATCCAGAGATCGGCCATCGGGTTGAGGACGAACCCGGACCGTGCGCGCTGGATCTCGCCCAGTGCGGTCTCAATCTCGACAAGACGTTCGGGGTGAGCCACGTGGCGCAGGCGATCGAGCAAATGTGCATTTCGGACCGCGGCGTCTGAACCCACCGCCACGGCGAGTGCGTCGGCGTAGACCGCCGCGGCGCCGTCGAGAACGTGCGACCAGCCCTCGGTCACGAGCCGGCGCCGCACCCGGCGCTCCTCCTCGTCCGCTTTCTTGGCCGCGGTTTTTCCACCACGCTGCCCCTCACGCACCGTCGCCTCCTCCCTCAGACGGATCATTTCGCCGGTCGGGTGGTCGGCCGCCGCCTGTTCCATGGCGACCTGGATGTCGTGCACAACGGCTGCGCCGCCCGGTGACGTTTCGAGCGTGGTCATTCCGAGATCGGTTCCGAGACCACGAAGGCGCCGCTCGAAGGGACCCACCTGGAGAGCCATGAGTCCATCGGCCCGGGCGCGGGCGCGGGCCGTTGCGGGGTCCTCCCCACGCGCTTCCAGTTCGGCGGCCACCACCTCCCAGCCCGGACTGCGGAAGGGGACGAGCATGCACCGCGACCGAATGGTGGGGATGAGGTCGGTCAGGCGATCGGTGACGAGGATGACATGCGACAGCGGCGGAGGTTCCTCAAGCACCTTCAGGATGCGCTCGGCCCCCTCTTGGGGTCGCAATCGCTCGGCACCGTCAATGATCATGACCCGCCGTGCGCCCACCATGGGCCGCGCGGCGAGCGACGCCAGAACGGGTTCCAGCTCGTCCCCGAGGCGAATGGTGGTGCCGGAGGCGCTGACGGTGGTGATGTCGAGGGACTCCTCGTCGGGGGAGTGGATGACGCCCGGGTCCACTAGGGCCCACGCCATGGCCCGCGCCGCACGCCGCTTGCCCGCGCCCCGGGGGCCGTGTAGGAGCAACTGCTGCGGTGGGGATGACCGATCGGCGCCGGCACTGAGGATGCGTTGGGCGATGGGCTGCCCGGGAACCTCCACCATCAGGTGGCGCCGATCACCGTTGCGAGGACGCGGGTGTGGACGTCGGCCAGCGCACCCGCCGCCGACACCAGATAGATCCGGTCGGGGAACCGTCGCGCCACTTCCCGGTAGCCCTCTGCCACGCTTTCCTGCAGGGCCTCGCCCTCACCCTCGATGCGGTCGACGTTCCGGTGGCCGGATCGGCGGTGTACGGCCGCTCCGGGGGCGATGTTGAGGATGATGGTCACATCGGGAAGCACGCCGGCGATTCCGGGTGCGTTCACCTCCGCCACCAAATCGATGCCGAGTCCGCGGGCGAAGCCCTGGTAGGCGAGTGAGGAGTCGAGGAAGCGATCGGCCACCACCCAAGAACCGGCGGCGAGAGCGGGGGCGATGACATCGCACACCAGTTGGGCGCGCGCCGCCGCGAAGAGGAATGCCTCCGCCCACGGGCTCATGGCGTCCGGGCCCAGTACAACCTCCCGGATCCCCTCGCCGAGGGGCGTCCCACCAGGCTCGCGCACCGCAACCACGTCGTGGCCCCGGTCGCGCAGCGCGTCGGCGAGCATCACTGCCTGGGTGCTCTTCCCTGAGCCGTCAACGCCTTCAAGTGAGATGAACCGCCCTCTCATCTCGCACTCCCGAATGTCGCGAGGGCTGGGCTGGGCGCATTGACCCCGTGGGTGACAAATGTGACCGACCCCGCTCGGGCGGACTGCGGTGGAGCTCGGTGGCCGAGGTTGTGACTGGCTGCGCGTCGGACGGACGGAGCAGGTCGTGCGCCGCGTGGCCGATGGGTGGTCATCGGATCTTGCGCTCGGTCATCGACTGGGCCATGCTGCGCCCCACCCGATGGCTGGAGGAGAACACGATGTTCGCGGGACGATGGGGCCACATGGCCCGACGAGGCTAGCAGTGGCGTCGCACGGGGCAGTCATCGTCACCGGTGGTGCCGGGTTCATCGGCTCCACGCTGGCGGACGCCCTCGTGGCGGCGGGCCGCGAGGTGCACGTGGTGGACACTCTGGTGACCGGCCACCGCGTAAACGTCCCCGCCGAAGCCACCTTGCACGAGGTGGACATCCGCGACGCCTCGGGAATGGCGTCGCTGGTCACCGCAACCCAGGCCACGACCATCTTCCACCTGGCCGCGCAGGCCGATGTGCGCCGTGCCCTCACCGAGCCCGCGTTTGACGCCGACGTCAACATCGGCGGCACGCTGTGCGTTCTGGAGGCCGCTCGGGTGACCTCAGCGCGGGTCGTGCTCGCTGCGACGGGCGGGGCGGCCTACGGCGAGCACCCCGGTGTTCCGATCCCCACACCTGAGACGGTCGAGCCGCGCCCGATGTCGCACTACGGCATGAGCAAACTGTCGGCCGAGGCCTACTGCGCCCTCTACGGCCGCCTCTACGGCGTACCGACGGTCCGGCTGCGGCTCGGCAACGTGTACGGGCCGCGCCAAGACCCGCACGGCGAAGCCGGAGTGGTCGCCATTTTTTGCGGGCGCATCATCGATGGCGAGCCTCTCCCCGTGTTTGGTGATGGACTCCAGACCCGTGACTACGTGTACGTCACCGACGTGGTGGATGCGTTCCTGCGTGCGGAGACCGCCGGAACCGACATGACCCTCAACATCGGATCGGGGCGTGAGGTGTCCGTGCTCGATCTGGCCCGAATCCTCGGTGGGGGCGACGTTATCCACGCCCCTGCGCGGCACGGAGAACTACAGCGCAGTGCTCTCGATGCATCGCGTGCGCGCGGTGTGCTCGGGTGGCAACCGGGGGTTGCGGTGGAATGCGGCTTGCCCCTCACCCTTGAGGCGCTTCGCGAGGCGCGTACGGCCTAGCGCGGCTCGCGATCGCGTCAAGCACGGCGGGTTCGGTGGCCACGCCCATCTTCGCGACGGGCGTACGGCTTAGTGCGGTTCGCGGGGCATGGGCACCAGACGAGGGGCCCGGACGGCCATGCCGGAGACGATGAGCGACGGCCCCGCGTCCACCATCCACATGACCTCAGTACGGGGACGTCTGAGCACGCGCTCTACCTGATCCACTGCGTGATCGAGCCCGGCCGTGCGGTCGGTGTGCGAGGGCGCGTCGGTGGCGATGATCGTCGCCATCCCGCCGCGCAGAAGGCCGAAGGCCGTGCGTTCCGCACGTTCCCCGTGGAGGCCGGCCAGGCTTCCGGCGGCCACCTGGATGAGAGAGCCCCGGCCCAATAGGTCGCGCAGCCGGTCGGGAGCGAGCTGAACCGACTCCGCCCATTCGGGGTGAGCGACCACGATCCCGAGCCGCCGCATGTCAAGGGAGGTCATAAGATCGTTGAGGCGGAGCGGCCAGCCGGCGTCCGGAAGCGCCGTGAGGAGCCAGCGGCCTCCGCCGCCCAGAGTGGCCTCACGGAGTAGGTCATCGCTGAGGTCGGCGATCCGGTCCATGGGGAGGAGGACGCCAGAGAGGATCTCGAGGGGAACGTCCTCCGAAATGAGCGCCTGTCTCAGATCTTCTCGGGCCCGGTCGGCCGCATCCATTTCGGCCCGGACATCCCCTGAGATTGTGACCGGGCACACCGCCGCCGTGACCCCCGAGGCGACGAGTGCCCGCGCGGCGGCCAGCGACTCCGTAATCGTGGGCGTGGACGGGTGGATACCGGGAAGCAGGTGAGCGTTGAGGTCGAGCACGGCGATGGACACTACCGGGGTGACGGCCGACGCCCCCCGCGCTACAGTGCGCGGCCGCGGGGGCATTAGCTCAGATGGGAGAGCGCCTGGATCGCACCCAGGAGGTCAGCGGTTCGATTCCGCTATGCTCCACTGAAATCCCTGCTCACGCGGGGTTTTCGCCGTACTTGGCAACAGCGTCCGTCTGCGGATCCGAGCCCGACGAAATATCCGATAACCGGTCCATCCGTGAAGGTGACGACAACAATCATGAGCACGATTCCCGCCGATTTCCCGCCCCGCCACCGCCCGTCCGACTACGTGGTCGCGCCGACGGCTGGCGAGGATGAGTTCATTGAGGTGGGCGTCCTGTTCGTCGGGGCCGGGCCGGCCGGGCTTGCGGGTGCCATCCGCCTGGGGCAGTTGATGGCCGAGGACGAGGCGCTCATGGAGGCCCTTGGTGAGGTCCCCATCGCGATCATCGAGAAAGGGAAGGGGCCGGGGTCGCACCTGCTCTCCGGATCGGTCATGCGGCCCGGACCATTTCGGTCGCTGTTCCCGGACGCCGCACCGGGTGAGACTCCGGGAATCTTCGGAGAGGTCCACAAGGAGTCGCTGTACCTGCTCCGCAAGGGCGGGAAGATTCCGATCCCCCCGCCGCCCGATCTGAACAACCACGGTAACTGGGTCATCTCGATCAGCCAGTTGTCGCGGTTTATGGCCGAGAACGCCGAGGAGTACGGGGCCTACATGCTCCCCGAGACCGACGCCCAGCGGCTACTCGTTGAGGACGGCCGGGTGGTGGGCATCAAAACCGGTGACAAGGGCCGCGGGCGTGACGGTGAGGAGTTGTCGACGTTCGAGCCGGGTGTCGAGGTGCGCGCCAAGGTCACGGTCATCTGCGAGGGAACCCAAGGGCACCTCGCCGGCGTTCTGCGATCCCACTTCGACCTCGACACCGATTCGACCCAGATCTACGAGTTGGGTGTCAAGGAGGTGTGGGAGGTCCCAACCCCGCTCGACCGCGTCATCCACACCATCGGTTGGCCGCTCAAGCTTGGGTCCAAGTGGCACGAGTACGGCGGCGCGTGGCTGTACCCGATGGGCGGCAACATGGTGTCCATCGGAATGGTGGTGGGCCTCGACAGCGCCGATGCCAACATTTCGGCCCACGATCTGTTGCAGCAGGCCAAGACTCATCCCCTTTTCCGTAGGGTCCTTGAGGGCGGGCGCCGCGTGGCCTGGGGTGCCAAGACCATCCCCTCTGGAGGCATCTACGGGCTGCCCAGTCGATTCCATGTGCCGGGTGCTGTGCTCTGCGGTGATGCCGCCGGGTTTGTGAATTTGGCTGCGCTCAAGGGTGTGAGCTACGCCATGAAGAGCGGCATCATCGCCGCCGAGCAGGTCGCCGCCGCCATCACGGCCGGGACCGCGGAGTCGACCACCGGGCTCTGGGGCTACACCACGGCCATCAAGGAGTCGGAGGTCTGGACCGACCTTTGGAGGGTGCGCAACTTCCGGCCGTCATTCCAGAAGGGCTTCATCTACGGCGGTATCGTCGGGGGCCTCAGCATGCTCACCCGCGGCCGGTTGCCGCGGTCGGTCACCATCACCGCCGACCGGAACGAGGCAGTCATCATCGGCCCGGACCGCGGTTACCCCAAGCCGGATGGGGAGTACATCTTCGACAAGTTGTCGTCGGTGTTCCTCAGCGGTAACAAGACCCGTGACGACCAACCCAATCACATCCGGGTGCGTACCAACGTGCCACGGGAGCTCGCCGTGGCATGGGAAAACATGTGCCCGGCCAAGGTGTACGAGGTGGTTCCGGACTCCGAGGCCAACGGCTTCGTGGACGTCCGTGTGAACAATCCGAACTGTGTCCAGTGCGGGGCGATCACCGCCAAGGGCGGTCATCTCACTCCCCCCGAGGGCGGGAGTGGACCGGAGTACACGCTCACCTAACCCGCTGGTGGGCCGGGGGCGGACCGGAGCACATGATCACCACCCCCGGCCATGGGCCGGGACGTTTCGACCGGTTGGCACCGACCGCCGGACCGCCGTGATCACCTAAGCCGCCCGCGGGCCGGACGGATCGACCCCATCACATCGTGATATCCCTCGCCTCCGCCGCATGGCGCGCCGCGTTGGCCACATAGCGCGCGGCCTGAGCGGCCAGCCCCGCCCGCTCCTCGTCGGTCAGATCCCGACGCACCGTTGCCGGGATCCCGATCACGAGCACACCGGCGGGGATCTCCATCCCCTCCGGGACCAGTGCGTGGGCACCCACGATGCACTGATCTCCGATTACGGCGCCGTTGAGAATCGTGGCACCAATGCCCACCAGCACCTCGTCGCCGATGGTGCATCCATGCACCGTGGCGCGGTGACCGATCGTCACCCGATGGCCCACGGTGCAGGGGCGGCCCGGGTCGGCATGTATCACCGCACCGTCCTGAACGTTGGTTTCGTCGCCCACCACGATGTGCTCGACATCGCCGCGGATGACCGCCGTCGGCCACACCGAGGAGCGGCTCCCCAGTGACACCCGTCCGATCACGATCGCGGTTTCGTGGACGAACACCGCCTCGCCCATGGCGGGGCTGTCCCCGCCGAGTCCCTGGATCACGTGGCAAACCTCCCGAGTTGATGAACGGGGGTTCGCCCCCGGTGTCTCCGTCGTATAGAACGATGGTAGGGTGACCAGAGGTAAAGCATCCCTGTCGCCAAGGAGCGACCGTGCGTCGACGTATCACCATCGCAGCCCTTCTCTTAACCTCCGTCGGCCTCATCGGCGTCGGGGCGGGTTGTGGGTCCGGTGATTCCGCGGCATCGACACCCGCGGACGCGACCACCGTCATTAACAATGCGGTCCAGACCGACTCCGAGGGCAAGACCGTTCCCGCACCGGGAACGACGGGCACGGGCGAGTCGGGTGGGTCGTCTGAGCCGGGCCCGGCCCCGGACGAATCGGGAGGGGCCTCCGCGGGCAACGCCGCCATCGGCAAGACTGTGTTCGAGGCCACGTGCCAGGGATGCCACACGGCCGGCGGCACAGTGGCGGGGGTCGGACCGAAACTCACTCTCTCGAAGCTCGATTCCGCGGCCATTCGGGCGCAGATAGTCGACGGCAAGGGCTTCATGCCCGGTGGGCTCGTCAGCGGGGACGATCTGGCCAACGTGGTCGCGTTCGTCGACAGCATCAAGAAGTAGGGTCCGCCCATGGGCCGTGGAATCAAGACCGCGAATGGGAACCTCCGCACCGCTCGGCCGATCTCGGGAGAGCGTGTCATCTCCACGCCGGCTGTCTCCACCGCGTGCGTCACTCATTCGCCGCCGACGGCGACCGGTGATGGACGCGGCGTCACGGGGGTAGCGTGGGCGTTCATGATCGGCGGCGATCCCGACGCCACCGGGACGGCTTCCGCCGCCGGCCGACCGCGTTCGGGGGTCTGAGCGTGCTGGACATCCGCCTCATCCGGAAGGACCCCGACTTCGTACGTGCGGCTCTGGCGAGGCGTGGTGATTCGGACGCCCTCGACGAACTCGTGGCCGTTGATGACTGCTGCCGCGGTCTGCGGCGGACGGTGGAGGACATGCGCGCCGAATCCGCCCTCATCGCGAAGCGCATCGGTGAGGCGCGAACGGGAGGCGGTAATTCCGACGAGGCGGACGTGACCGAGGCCCGTCGACTGCGCGAGGCGACTACGACCGAGGAAGGGCGGCTGCGCACCGAGGAAAGTCGTCGTGACGAGCTCCTGCTCGCCCTGCCGAACATCGCGGATCACGCGGCGCCCGACGGTGGTGAGGACGACGCCGTGGAGGTCCGGGTGGTGGGCGAGATCCCGGTATTCCTCACCGGAGCTCGGGACCATGTCGCCATCGCCGATGGTCTTGGTGGGCTCGACTTGGAGCGGGCCGCCCGCACCTCAGGTGCGCGGTTCGCGTACATCATGGGTCCGCTCGTGCGCCTACAGATGTCGTTGGTCTCATGGGCGGTGGACCTGCTGGAGGGCGAGGGGTTCACGCCGGTCATCCCGCCGGTGCTCGTGCGAGAGTCGGCGCTCATTGGGACCGGGTTCTTCCCGAGTGATCGATCGGCGGTGTACGCGACGGCGGACGACGACCTCTTCCTCGTGGGCACCTCCGAGGTCCCCCTCGCCGCGTTGCATCAGGACGAGATCATTCCCGAGGAGGACCTTCCCCTCCGCTATGCCGGAATTTCCACGTGCTTCCGTCGCGAGGCGGGCGCGGCCGGGCGCGACACCCGTGGCATCTTCCGCGTGCACCAGTTCGACAAGGTCGAGATGTTCACGTTCACCACGCCGGAGCAAGCGGCCGATGAACACCTACGCATTCTCGGTATCGAGGAACGGATCCTGCGCGATCTGGGGATCCCCTACCGAGTGGTGGACGTCGCGGTTGGCGACCTCGGCGCGTCGGCGGCCCGTAAGTTCGACTGTGAGGCGTGGATGCCGGGGCAGGAGCGCTACCGCGAGGTCACCTCATGCTCCAACTGCACCGACTACCAGGGCCGCCGCCTCAAGTGTCGTACCAAGCGCGGTAAGGACACGGTGACGGTGAACACGCTGAACGGCACGGCGATCGCGGTGGGGCGCACCCTGATCGCACTGCTCGAGAACCACCAGCGGCCCGATGGGAGCGTGGCGATCCCGGAGTGCCTGCGGCCGTTCGGCGCGCCCGAGGAACTTACGCCCCGCTAATCCCCCGGCCGGGGAGCGCCGATGGAGTGGTCGAGTCGTGGCCTCAGCATGGGGTCACCGATGGAGTGGTAACCCGGTGACCCGATGCCCTTCAGCCCCATCGTGAGTGCTCCCGATCCGAGGTGCCCGGTGGTGACCAACCGTTGGGGGGCCACAATCGTGGGAATCGGTGGACGCCCGAGACGTTGTCTACGAGGACGGGTCTCGGGGCGGCCACGCCTCACCCGGGCCCGGTTCGATCTGGTCCGCCATGAGGATCCGCACGCGGCCCGGATCCATCGCCTCATACGGGCGCACCACCGGAGCGCGCCAGAGCACGAACGACCGGCAGGCGGCGTCGGCATCCGTTCGGTTTTGTGCGATGGCCTCGCTCAGGGCGTGGGCATCGCCGAGCCCGATGCCCGAGGAGATACCGGTTTCGGGTCCAAAGAAGTGCGCCGAGTCGCCGATGAGGACCACCCCGGGCGCCCACCACTCCGGTGTGGTGAGCAACCCGGGCTCGCTATAGCGCACGCTGTCGATGGACTCAAGCGCCTCGACGCCCAGACGGCAGGCCGGAAGGAGGCGGGTCCACATCGACTTGAGAGCATCCAGGCCCGGGGCGAGAGCGGCCGACTCGCCGACCTTGTCGCAGGAGCGCCAGCCCGCGGAGCCCTCCGGCCACGACAGCACGCCGACGTGCCCACCGTCCGACATGTAGGCCATAGCGAAGGAGGTCTCCGAGGGGGTGGCGCTCATCCACGACAGGGCGGCCTCGGGAAGGGGGTCGAACGTGGCGGCCATTCCCGCCATCTCGCGGACGCGGGACTTCACCCCGTCGCAGGCGACCACTAGGTCACAATCGATGGTTCGACTGCCCTCCGGGCCCTCCACCACCACGCCCGTAACTCGACCTGAATCGTCGACAACAAGGTCCGTCACCGAGTGCTCGTACTCCACCGGGAGCCCATCGGCGAGGGCGTTGATGACCTTGCCCACCTCCACGCACACCGCCACCGCACTGTTGCCGGGGAGCGGGGCGATCTCGCGGCCCATGGGCCACACCGCCTGAAGGACGCCCACCTCCTTGAGCGGCTCGTAGCCCTGAAAGCCGAGCATGTAGCCGCGCGGGATGTACGTCCCCGCCGCCATCCGTTCGATGATCGTCGGTTCGAAACCACGTACCCGGAGAAGCTTCCCGAGCGTCAGACCGACCATACCTCCACCTGCGATGACGATTCTCATGCGACGGATTCTACCGCGAGACGATGTAGGTGAGGTTGATCTCCCGGCCCGTCGTCGAGCCATCGCCAAGCCATCCCTCCATCACCGCGACGAGGGTCACTCCGCTCTCGCACAGGCGCTCCTCCACCACCGCGCGCGGCACCCCGGTCATCCTGATGGGGTCGAGTCCGAGGCGCTCATACAGAACCCGGGCGGGTACCCCGAGGCGCCGGAGAAGCCCGTATGCGCGCCGGCGCCACTGAACGCGTTGCCGGAGCGGCAGGGACGCCGGGATCTGGATGACCAGAGCCCCGCCTGGGGCGAGGATCCGAGCCATCTCCGCCACGTACGACAGAATTACGGCACGTCGCGGGAGATGCTGGAGCACGATGAACGACAGCACGAGATCAAACGCGCCGTCGGGGAATGCACCCAGATTCCCCGTTGTGTCCACATGCCACTGGCACCCCGGTCGATCGGCATTTATCTGCACCGCACGCTCGATCATGGTCGCGCTGATGTCCACCCCGACCGCCTCATCGAACCGCGTGGAGAGCGCCCGTGTCATGCGTCCGACGCCGCAGCCCAACTCGAAGGATGCGTGGCGGGAGTGGGGGAGACCGAACTCATCACACACCTCCACCACCCGCGCGACGTCCGCTTCGCCCGTGGCGAGAAACCGCGTGAGATCCCACTCGCCATGCTTTGCGTCGTCGGCGCTGAGGATGGCCCACAGCGGATCCATCTCGCCGAGGGCCTCCCAATCATCCCGGTGCCGGGCAAGGTCATCCACGGGGGCACTCTAACGGTGGCCTCACGAGGGGGAGGGGGTGGGATATGAACCCCTGATGCCCCCTACGACGGATAACGGGACCCCCGGTGCCGGACATCTAACATTTGTTTCGTGTCAGTCACCGGGGGCAACGACGCCACCTATGGCATGTCGGTCCCGTGACGTCACCGACATGACCGCCCCCCACGGGATCCCGCCATCAGAGGGGGATCCCGTGGGGGGGAGCGGAGGGGGTGGGATTTGAACCCACGGTCCGCCTTACGACAGACAACGGTTTTCAAGACCGTCGCATTCGACCGCTCTGCCACCCCTCCGGGCGGGACGATACCCGTACGAGGAAGCGACTACGATCCCGCGCGGAGAGGTGCCTGAGTGGTCGAAAGGGGCCGCCTGCTAAGCGGTTAACCGGGGTCAACCCGGTTCGAGGGTTCAAATCCCTTCCTCTCCGTCTTCGCGGCGCGCGGCCCGGGCACCGGGCGGCGCGCCGCGTGCGTGTCTGCCGAGCCCTCGTCTAGCATTGCGCCACCTCGTGAACACCGAAACCCCTGCATATCCATCTCACCTCGTTGACGCCACCGCCGGCAACGAGGATGCACCGCCTCCAGATACGGGAGCCCGGTGAACACCGGGCTCCAAGTGGTCCTTCTCTTCGCACTCGTCCTTTGGACGGCCTTCTTTGTGGCCGCCGAATACGCGTTCGTCGCGTCCCGGCCTACCCGCATGCGAGAACTTGCCGAGCAGGGCAATCGACGTGCGACGAGGGTCCTTGCCGTGCAGCAGAACCCCACCCGGTTCATCTCGTCCGTCCAAGTCGCCATCACCTTCAGCGGCCTCGCGATCGGTGCCGTGGGCGAACCGGCGGTACGTCGCCTCGTGGGGGATCTCATCGACCCCCTCGGACCCCTGTTGAGCACCGGCCTCGTCACCGTACTCAGTGTCATTATCGGATTCGTCATCATCATCGCGATCACCGTGGTCCTTGGGGAAATCGTCCCGAAATCCCTTGCGCTCGCGCACACGGAGGCGATCGCCCTCGCCGTTGTCCGCCCCGTCGGACTCTTCACGTCGCTCATCCATCCGTTCGTGTGGATGCTGGAGCGTCTCGCGGCACTCACACTCCGGATCTTCGGTCTCCGCGGCGACATCCGCCTCGGTCGGGGGCACTCGGAGGAGGAGATCAAAATGATCCTCGCCGCCTCGTTCGAGGAGGGCGTATTGCAAGCCGAGGAGTCGGAGATGCTCTCACGGGTGTTCGACTTCGCTGACACCGAGGCCCGTCAGGTGATGGTGCCCCGCCCGGATGTTGTCGGCCTCCCACTGTCGGCCTCCGTTGCCGAGGCCGCCGCCATCGCGGAAACCCACCCGTACACGCGGTACCCGGTGTACGGGGACGACCTTGACGACATCCGGGGGGTCGTTCACATCCGGCAGCTCTTCGAGGCTGCCCGTGCTGGGGACAACGACAAGTGGGTCCGCGATCTGGTGCGCCCGGTGGACCGGGTCCCGGAGACGAAGAACCTGGACGACCTGCTGCGCGACTTCCGCCGCTCGCAGAGCCATCTCGCAGTGGTTGTGGACGAATACGGGTCACTGGCGGGCGTCGTGACCCTTGAGGACCTCGTGGAGGAGGTGATGGGGGAGATCGACGACGAATTCGACACCCCGACCCTTGACATCGTTCACACCGATGGAGGGCACGCCCTTGTCGCGGGCTCGGTGTCCCTTGAGGACTTCAACGAGCGGTTTGGTACCAACATCGATGACGAGGATGTCAACACGGTCGCCGGTGCCGTGCTCCACGCCATGGGGCGCGTTCCCGAGGTGGGTGACCAAGCGACCGCCGGTGACGTGGCGTTCACCGTGGTTGAGATGGACGGATCGCGCATCGTGCGGGTGCGCGCCATCATCGGACGAAGCATCCTCGATGCCCCGGATCCGCCGAGAGGCGCAGCCGACGGCTGACGCCCGGTCGGCCCGGTGGCCTCTGGTACCGTGCCGTCCGCAATACAACGCGCCAGTAGCTCAGTCGGATAGAGCGTCGGTCTACGAAACCGAAGGTCACAGGTTCGAATCCTGTCTGGCGCATCGCCTCGACGCGGACCCCGGCATCGCCCCGGGTGGGCCACCCGTTGTACCCTCAATCAATGGCACTGCGTCTACGAGGTGCACTCGCTCTGCTCGTCGCCCTCGTCGTTGCGGCCGGGGCATACGCGGCCCCCACCATCGCCTGGACAGTGGTCGCGAGCCGACCTCACGATCCGACCGCCTTCACGCAAGGACTCGTCTCGTGGGGAGGGGTGATCCTCGAGAGCACCGGGCTGAATGGCGCCTCGTCGGTACGTCGGGTGAACCCCCGTACCGGGCGCGTCACCCGTATCCGACGGATGGCCAACGACCGTTTCGGTGAGGGGCTCACGGTGCTGCGCGGACGTGCCGTGCAACTCACCTGGTTGGACCACGTCATAACGACCTACGCACCCACAACGCTCCGGCCACTCTCCACGGTGCCGTACCCGTTCGAAGGGTGGGGCCTCACAACGAACGGGCGGCACCTCATCGCAAGTGACGGCACCTCCCGCCTCCGCTGGCTCAATCCCGGGACGATGGCGGTCGTGCGGGTTGTCGACGTTCATGACGGCCCTCAGTTGGTGCCACGTCTCAACGAGTTAGAACTCATCACGGGGGTGCTCTGGGCCAACGTCTGGAAGAATGACCGAATCGCCCTGATCGACCCCACGTCCGGAGCCGTTCGGGCATGGCTCAACTTGGCCGCCCTCCGAAAACGCCTCGGGGTTGCCGGGGACGCCCTCAACGGCATCGCCCAAGATCCCGTCACCCGTCTTCCCATCGTCACGGGGAAGTACTGGGACCGGATGTTCGTGATCCGGCTCACCGAACCCATCCCGCCCGCTGCCTGACCGGGGTCAGCTGACGACCCCGTGGAACCGGGGCGGGATTCGCTCGGTCTCGTGTGGGGGGTCAAGGCGTAAGTGGGCCGCCAGAGTCACCCAGGACCGCCCCGCCGAGTCGGTCTAACCGGTCCGGCGCCGGTACCGCCGGGTGGCGAGCGGGATCATCACCACGACGATACCGATCATCCAGACGAGCGACAGCCACACGGAATGGCCCACCGGCTGGTCGAGGCAGAGCGCGCGCACCGCGTTGACCACGATCGTGAAGGGCTGGTTGTCCGCGAAGGCTTGGAGCCACCCCGGCATTGAGTCCGTGGGCACGAACGCGGAACTCGCGAAGGTGAGTGGGAAAAGCCAGATGAACCCCGCCGACTGCACGGCCTCCACCGTCTTCATGCTGAGAGCGATCACGACGCCGATCCACGAGAACGCGAACGAGGTGAGGAGGAGGAGGACCAGCGCCAGACCGAGCGCCGGGATTGAACCGTCGGGCCGGAAGCCTACGAACACCCCGACGATGAGCATGACGCCGATAACCCCGACATTGCGGAGCAGATCGGACACTGTGCGTCCCACCAGCACGGACGATCGCGCCATCGGCAGGGAGCGGAAGCGGTCGATGAGCCCGCGCTGCAGGTCCTCGGCGAGCCCGATCCCGCTGGCCACCGCTCCGAAGGCCACCGTCTGCGCGAAGATGCCGGGCAGCAGGTAGTTGACGTAACTCTCGCCTGGGGTGTCGATTGCCCCGCCGAACACATACCGGAAGAGCAGGACGAACAGCACCGGCTGGATGAGGGCGAAGATCACCACCTCGGGGATGCGCGGCAGCTGGATGAGCTGCCGCCAGACGATGACGCCTGAGTCCATCAGGGCGCGGCGCATCCCGGTCATCACGGGGCCACGTCCTCGGTGTCTTGGTCGACTGCGGGATGACCGGTGATGGCGAGGAAGACCTCGTCAAGCGTTGGGCGATGGAGACCCATTCCGTCGGTGGGAATACCGGCCTCCGCGATGGCGTGGGCCACACGGGCGAGCACATGAGCGCCGTCCTCCACCGCCACGCTGATTCGCCGCCGGTCGGCATCCACGTGGGGCTCGTCGGCGGCCTCACGGGCGACGATGAGCCGTGCGCGCTCCACGTCAGCGGGGTTCACCACCGCGAGTTCGAGACTCTCATCACCCACCCGCGCCTTGAGCTCGGCGGGCGTACCGGCGGCGATCACACGGCCGTGGTCGATCACGGCCAGACGCCGCGCCAACCGGTCGGCCTCCTCGAGGTACTGGGTGGTCAGAAGAACCGTGGTGCCGTCATCCACAAGGTCCTGGATGACGGCCCACATGGTAAGTCGGCTTCGGGGATCGAGCCCGGTCGTTGGTTCATCCAGGAACAGGATCGGCGGACGCGCCATGAGGCTCGCCGCGAGGTCCAGCCGTCGGCGCATGCCCCCCGAATAGCCCTTGGACGGTCGATCGGCCGCCTCCACGAGGTCGAACTGCTCGAGCAGTTCCGCCGCTCGCGACCGTGCGTCCCTGCTCGAGAGTCGGGACAGGCGACCGAACATCCGTAAGTTCTCCCGCCCCGTTAGGTAGTCGTCCACCGCTGCGGACTGACCGGTGAGGCCAATCCGCTCCCGCACCTGATTGGCGTGGGTCAGCACGTTGATGCCATCCACCCATGCGTTGCCCGAGTCAGGCCGGATGAGGGTGGCGAGGATACGCACGGTCGTGCTCTTGCCCGACCCGTTCGGCCCGAGGAGGCCGAAGACGGTGCCCCGGGGAACGTCGAGGTCCACACCCTGCAGTGCGAGGGTCTTCCCGAAGCATTTCCGGACGCCCTCCACGTAGACGGCCGAGGACGCGTGCGAGAAGTCGGGCACCCACCCACGGTATCAGCCGTTTCCCGACCGCCATTCGACTGCGGCGCACTGACCGCACTCGGGCCTGATTCCCGACGGTCCGGCCTAGATTCCGCGGAATGCTGGACTCGCAGCCAATGCTCGATCTCGATCCGACCCTTTTGGAGGATGCCCGCGCGACGGTCGCCTTGGCACTCTGGTGCGCTGCCGGACGGCTCGCTCGCACCTCGGCAATCGAGGACGCGCTTGGACTCGCCTGCCTCGGAGATGCCGCCGATGGCCTCGGGGCACCGGGGGAACCTGGAACCCGCTGGCCCACCGCAGACCTCGAGGGCGCGATCCGGGAAGCAGGTCGCCGGGTCATCGCGGAAGCCGCTCAGCACACGGGTGACCCGTCCGAGCGGGCGCAGTGGTGGGACGACCAGTCGGCCCGTGCCGAACGGCTCGTTGCCGCACTTGTACACCGGACGGACTAGGCAGGGACGGCAGCACCCGGCCCTTGCCATCCGTGCGGGCCACGGGGACATACGCGGGGCCGCCACGATCGAGGCCGGCCACCCGCACACGTAGGTGATTGAGCTGCCCTCACCGCGCCATGGCCGGCCAGGGAAATTTCCGAACCTGACCTGCCCGTTGGGATCTCGATCCCGATCACATTGTGCGGAACCGGCGAACGATCTCTACGAGCTGTATCTCGACGGCCAACCGTGGGGGGGTACGTGGTCGGGGTGAGGTGGAGCAGCCCGACCACCTGGGGGGAGCGACCCCACCCTCCGTGCCACTGGACCGTCACGAGGTGGCCAGACCCCTCTTCACACCGATTGCGGCGGTGTGAGTAACCGGCACCTCGTGGACGGACACATTCGCTCTGACGACCGTGCGTTTCGAGTGGACGGAGACATCCGGAAGGGAATCCCCCCGTGGCTTCGAACCTAAGGGCGCGCGGGCCGGGTGCTACCGCGGACGTACCGGCCCTACGCGGCCCGGACGGCCGAGAATGACCGAACTTCAGACGCTGGGGGGTTACGGGGCCAGTGCGTCGGGCCCGAGGTGATCACGGCCATGGGGGGCGATCAGGTTCGGACCGTTCGAGGTGGGGATGATGCCGCCGGGATTGAGCAGTCGGTGGGTCAGGTAGTAGTGCCGCTTGATGTCGTCGAGCGAGATGGTGTTCATAACCCCGGGGATCTGCGCCACGTCCCGGAGGAACCCGAGTAGGGGAGGGGAGTCGGCAATCAGCCGCCGATTGCACCGGAAGTGGGTGTGGTACACCGGGTCAAACCGCACGAGGGTGGTGAACAGCCGGATATCGGCCTCAGTGAACCGGTTTCCCACGAGCCACCGCGTGTGCTCCAGCACCGACTCGACATGCGACAGACCCTCCTCCAGATCAGCCGCGGCCGAGTCGTACGCAGTCTGGGACCCGGCGAAACCCGCGCGATAGACGCAATCGTTGATGTGGTGGTACAGGAGCTCGTTCATCCGGTCGATTTCATCGACGAGTTCGACCGGGCGCAGGATGGGACGGCCGGCCGCGTGAGATGCGAATCCGGATTCAAGAATCCGCAGGATGTCCTCAGACTCGTTGTTCACGATCCGCCCCGTCCGGCGATCCCAGAGCACTGGCACGCTCACGCGACCGGTCCAGTCCGGATCGGTGGCGGCGTACGCCTCGCGGAGGTAGTGGAACCCGTTGACCGGGTCCGGGTCCCGCGTGAACGCCCACCCTTGATCATCGCGGATGGGATCCACCACCGTCATTCCGACCACACCGGTGAGTCCTTTGATCTCACGGGCGATGATGACCCGATGGGCCCACGGACAGGCGAGGGAGACGTACAGGTGGTACCGACCGATCGCCAGGTCGGTGCCGTGATCCTGTGTGATGGTGCCCCGGTACGCGGACGGCTGCCGGACGAACCGCCCGGAACCGTCAGTCTCATCGGGGAACTGCGCCGGACGACTCATGGCGAAGGCACCGTGGGGAGGCGGTCGTCCTCAGGCGGTGAGGACGCCGGAACTGCGGTCCTGCTGGGCCGTCTCAAGGAACCGGTGGGACGGGCAGAAGTCCGACGCCGTGACCGGAACCCGCTGGCAGGCCTTGCCCTTGCGGTTGGTGGCACGGCACCGCAGGAGATCAGCACTGCCGCGCTCGGCGATCTCTTTGTCGAGGTACTCGAGGGCCGCGACCATGTGCGCGTCGATGATGTCGTAGACCAGAAGCTGACGCGAAACGGGGAACAGCGAACGAACGTCACCGAACAGGCTGGCCGCAGGCCGCGCGAACCGGCGATGGTCGCGGGCGAGACGCTCGACGGTACGTTCGCACGCCGCGAGAAGGAGTCGCTGACCCACTTCGGGACGCACCTGATTCTGCAAACGGTGGGGGGTGAGATCCCTATAAATGGCGCGTGAAAAACGGTACATGAGGCGTTCCCCGGAACCTAGTCTATGAATATCGACCCATTATTCAAGCACCGTGTCCAACTGCTGTCAAGGTTTCCTGACACCAAATAACCCCGCAGAGAGCGCACATCTGCCGCCCGGGCACCGCCGACACCCGGCCCGTTGGCGCTACTCCGCCGCGGCACCGGGGGGATCGGAGGATGTCGGTGTTGCGGGCGGTAGGGGCTCAGACCCGCAGAGGCGGCAGTAGCGTCGACCCGTGACCCCGTCAACACGGACCTGGGGGCAGGTGTCGGGGTTATCCCACAGGCATGACAGGGCGCTCATCACCATCGTGCGATTGTGTCAGAGCCGATGACCGGCGTGCCGCTCCCGGGGTGACAGACTGGACGTATGGCTCCGCGCGGTGACGGGATACGTCTTGACAAGTGGCTCTGGGCCGCACGGTTCTTTAAGACCCGGTCGTTGGCAACGGAGGCTGTCAACGGCGGGCGCGTTCACGTGAACGACGCCCGCGTCAAGGCGTCCCGCGACATCCGGTTGGATGACACCGTGCAGATCACCCGTCCCGGGAGTCCCCCGGTCACGGTCATTGTGTGCGGGATCTCCGCAACGCGGGGTCCGGCGACGGTCGCCGAGGGTCTCTACCGGGAGACCGAGGAGAGCCACGAAGCCGGTGAACGCGCCCGGGAGATACGGCGGATGACCTCCGCACCCCCGGGAGCACATCTCGCGGGCCGCCCCACCAAGCGCGACCGGCGTCGGTTTGACGACTCCCGAGGTCGCGGAGGGTGACCGTGATCGAGCGGGGAGCCGGCGCACCGATGTGGTGGGGGTCCCCCCCAGCGACCCCTCGAATGCACCCGTCGCAGTGGGGCCAAGCGAATCCGTCGATCTCAGGTAGCGCCTGACCACCCACTCGCTACGCGAGACACCACTTCTAGCGAGGTGACATCCGCGGGCCCCACTCCCGACGGAAATGACTGTTATGCACGTTTCACATCTCGGTTGGCGGGCGTCGGGTGATCGCCACCACCCCACAGCTACATCTGTGTGGGTTGCGGTGCTGTCGCGTAGGCGGGCAGCGAAGCACGGACGGCGTCCCGGTCGACGATGAAGCCACCCGCTTCCTCGAGCGCCCCGATCCGCTTGCTCATTGCCGGATGCGTCTGGAACAGACCGCCGAGGGAACCGAAGAGGCCTTTCCCCTTCACCAGGGGCGATTCCACGTACAAATGGGCCGTCGCACGCGCAACGTGTCGGATCTGACGGGTGTCCACGTCGAGCACGACCAACGCACGGGCCATCCCCTCGGGGTCCCCCGTGATCTCCGCCGCGGTCGCGTCCGCGAGAAACTCCCGGCGCCGCGACAATGCCATCTGCATCATCACCGCACCGATCGGGGCCAGCACCAGCGCGATCACCACGCCGATGAGGGCAAAGGGGTTCTGGTTGTCACGTCCCCCCCCGAAGAACAACACACGCAGGAGCATGTCCGAAAGGAGCAGCAGCAGTCCGGCGAGCACCGCCGCGAGCGCCATCACCCGGATGTCGCGATTGCGCACGTGGGCGATCTCGTGGGCCATCACCGCACGAAGTTCGCGCGGGCCCATGATGTCAATCAGGCCCGTCGTGGCCGCCACGTATGCGTGCTTCGGGTCCCGGCCGGCGGCGAAGGCGTTCGGGGCGGGATCCTGAATGACGTAAACCTTCGGAGTCACCGGGAGCCCTGCGCCCACCGCGGCGGCCTCCACGGCCTGCCACAGCTCCGGGTGTTGGTCGCGCGTGATCGGATGGGCACCTGCCAGCGATGCGACCACCCGCCCGCCCGCGAACCACATGATGACTCCGTAAATCACCATACCGACGCCGATGGCAATTACCAGCGACAATTCGAGCGCGAGGGCGCAGGCACCCACCACGACAGCGATGAGGACGGCGAACAGCAGGAACAGGACGAGCGTGCGCCAGCGATTCGACCGAATCTGTTGCTGAAGCGTCACCTAGGCGGTGAAGGACACCTGGGGCGCCGCGCGGACGACGTCGTCGTCCTCTTCGAAGAACTCCGCCAGAGCGAAGTCGCCGAAATTCGCGACGACGTTCGTTGGCACGGTCTCCTGCGTGGCGTTGTACTTCCCCACCGTGGCGTTGTAGTAGCGACGCGCCGCGGCCAGCATCTCCTCGACCGTTGCCAACTCTGTCTGCAGTTGGAGGTAGTTCTGGGATGCCTTGAGGTCCGGGTAGTTTTCGGCCACCGCGAACAGACCGCCGAGAGCACGGGCCAGTGCGTTGTTCGCCTGCCCCGAGTCCGCCGGTCCGTGAGCCGAGATAGCGTCGGTACGGGCCTTGGTGACGGCCTCCAACACACCGCGCTCATGCGCGGCGTAGCCCTTGACGGTCTCCACGAGGTTCGGAATCAGGTCGTAGCGACGACGCAACTGAACGTCGATGTTTGCCCATCCCTGCTGAGTCTCCACGCGAAGGCGGACCAAGCGGTTGTAGAGCCCCACGGCCCACACGACAAGCAGCACGATGACCGCGATGATGATCAGGATTGTCCACATGGGGATCCATTGTGTCATGCCCCACGGCGGGCGCCGCGCCAACGGTCAGGCCGGAACTATGCGGGCACCATTCGGGTCGCCATCGGCACACAGTTCACGTAATGCGGCGGCGATCTCATTGACCCGCCGGCCGGCCACGTCGTAGGTGGCCACTCCCTGCACCTCCCGTACGATACGCGTCTCCACGACGGTCGAGATGACGATGGCACCATCGGCGGAGGCGAGATCGGAGAGCGTTCGCGCCCCAATCACAAGCGGCGTCACCTCCGCGATGAGGCGCCGGGTGATCGAGTCGAGCACTCCCGACGCGAGCGGCGGGGCGACCAGGTCTTCCCCTTCGATCCAGACGAAGCTGGCCACGGGACATTCCAGCACCTCGTTCGAATCGGCCTCCACGAACAGCGCGGTGTCGGCACCGGCCTCGGTGGCCCGCCGAGCCGCGTTCATGTTGGCGGCGTAGCTCAAGGTCTTCGCACCGATGAGAAGCGGGGTGACCCGGTGCTCAACCGGATGCACCACCCACCCTTCGGGCGCCTCTGGGAACAGGGCCTCCTCCCGCAGAATCCGATGACCACCGCGGGTCAGGATGACCCGCAGGCCGCAGTCACCCCTCGTCGTGATCGCCGCGATCGCCTCGATCTCCCGCCGGATGAGGGCACGGTCAAACGGCAACCGCACCTGATCGGCCGACTTCTCCATTCGGTCCAGATGGGCCTCGAGGGTGCGCGGTCGGTGGCCATAGAGCCTCAGTCCCTCAAACACGCCGTCTCCGCGCACCACACCGTCGTCGAGCGGGATCATCGCAGTCACGCCGTCCGGCACCACTGCGCCGTCGATCATCACACGGGTATCAGTCATAAGGTGATTCTGCCGGATCGCACCGAACCCCGTGGCTCCTGCGGTCCCGCCTCGCCGACGCTTTCCTGATTTCGTGCCCACGGCACAACCGCCGTCGTTCATTCGCCACCGCGCACGCCCGACTGCCCGATCGTCTCCAATCCGGGTGGTTCCCTACCGTCCGGTGCGGGCACCCGGGGCTCATCGATCACCCCCTCCCCCATCATGAGCCCGATCACAGCGTTCCGGTCTCCGCCAATCACTCCCACCGATCGGGGGTGCCACAGACATCGTGGTCTCTCGTGGAGTGGCAACCCGGGCCCGGTAATCCGGCCCCGTCACCCGTTTCTACCCGCCCGATCTCCCATGGGCTCGGGATTCCACCCGACGGCCGTGGATAGCACGGTTTCAGGTCCCACTCGTCCGAAGCGGGACTGACATAACCGGCCACCGGGGGACCCAGGTCGACCGTCGTGCCGATGCGTCTAGAGCGAATCCCTCAGGGCGTCAGTATTTGCCGCCGGGAGGACGATTCCAAGCCGTGACCAGTCCCCGCGGTTTCCCCCCGAGCGAAAGTCGGCCAGCCCCGCCGCCCGCGCGTCATCATCGGGGTACATCATCACCAAAGCCGTGGGACGGCGTTCCATGCCGGCCGTGCGCTCCGCGTCGAGGCCGATCGTGATCTCTATCTCGACGACGATCGGGGCAGTGATGGACGCGATGACGACGGTCCCGTCTCCACGCCGTTCCACCCGGGCGGTGCCCTTTGTCCCGGCCTCATTGGCCCACAGGGCAGCGAGCGCGGGGTGGGCATCGGGTGCAATGCGTCCGTGAACCAACGCGGGCGATTCCGGACGCCTCATGAGGATGATGTCCGGATTTTCGAGAGCCAAGGTGATGACATCGTCGCTCATGGTCCGGACTGTAGACACCGCCCGGGGCTAACGTAGACGCGTGCCTTCCGACCCCGACGACATCCCGGGGCTCGAGCGCATCCTTGGCCATCCGGTCGACGTCGCGCTGCGACCACTCGCCGAGGGAGGCCCCGTGGTTGCCGTCTCGCGCACGGGTGACCCCGTTCGCATCCGCGCGGCATGGGTGGGATCGACGGGTGATGTGCTCGCGCGGGTGGGGTGCCCGCCGGGCATCCCGTCTGCCGTCCGCCCCATCATCGCGGCAATCGTCGACGTTTCCGCCGACGGAGTGTCCGATCACCTCCTCCTTGGCCGCGTCGCTCGGGGGATTGCCGGCGTCCGGGTGACCATCGCCGACCCCGACCCCATTGACCTCCCCGTACACGCGAGCGGAATTCTTGCGGCGCGCGTACCCCGGATCCCCCACCTCATCGCGCTCGATGCGCTCACGGCGAACGGTGAATCCGTTGGTCGCCTCATGCGTACTGGGCTCTCCGAGATGAGCATGGTGGCCGGGCGAATGGAGGGTCGCCTGGGATCGGGGCATGGCATGGCCGCAGGGTTCGGAGCCGGAGATACGGTGGCCGATCTTCCCACGGCGGAGATGGAGGCGGGATATGGCGCCCGTCTTCCCCAGTGGTTGCCGCATGGAGTCGATCTGACCAGCATTCGCGTTGAGCCGGAGGCGGCGTACCCGTTCGCCCCTCCCAGAATCGTCCTCGCGTGGACCACGGCGGATGACACCGCACGGGTGCTCCTGCGCCAGTGTCCTGGGCCGCTTGCCATTCCCGAAACCCCCGACGCGCGCGGTCGTGCGGTGATGATTGGTGACGCTCATGGTGTGATGCGCGCGAGGGACATGGCATTCCTCGTCTGGGAGGCCGACGAACGGGGTTTCGGTATCCAGGTGTGGGGAACCCGTGATCCCGAGGCCGATGCCCTGCGGATTGCCACGTCGATCCCGGTAACCGCACCCGGTATCCCGTAGCGGCACGGGAAATGACTGCGCTATACGCGCACCTCATCGGCGAGGTCGACGGGTCCAGCGGCGGCGGCGCGGCACTCGCCCCCGCCCTCCGCATGAGCGCCCGAACTGAGAGCCGCATAATCCTCGCCCACATCGTGAACTCCCCGGGTATCGCGTCCACCGGATCCCCCGTGGAGATCATCGGCGACGACCCGGACACGACCCGCGAGTGGATGGAGCGCACTTTCGCTCCCGGTGCGGACGGACTGCTGTTCGTGGGAGACCCGTCCACCGTCATCTCCGATTGGGCACGGATTCTGAGGTCGACCTCCTCATCGCCAACCCCCACTGCGGGCGGGTGAAACGGCTGCTCCTGAACAGTTTCGTCCCGCCCATCATCTCCCCCACGCCGTATGCGTTCATGCAGGTTCACCCAGTTGGAGAATCCGGGTAGGAGCGGGCGCCCCGTCGTCGAAAGGGACACCGGACCCACAACCCGGAGGACTCATGCCCGTCCACGCCCTCCCCGCCTCCGTGCGGGTACACATGCTCAGCCCACTGAGCTTCAACGACGCACAGGAGATCGGCGACCGCATCAAGTCCGGGTCATCCGTGTTCATGGACATGCGCGCCGTTGATCGCGATCTCGAAACACGCCTGCGCGACTTCCTGAACGGCCTCACGTCCGCGCTCGGTGGCGCGGTCACCGATGTCGCCCACGGCATCATCCTCGTGGCGCCACAGGGGGTCAGTGTCTCGGGCGAACCCCGTGACGAGGCCACCAACCGCGCCAATCCGTCGCGACCGGTGTACTCCTACGACGCCATGGATGCCGACGTGACCCCCATCTTCCGGAGCGTCTCGGCCTGACAACCCCCCTGCGACCCCTCGTCATTCTGTACGACGGGGATTGCAGGTTCTGCCGTGCCGGTGCGCATCTCGCCCGGTGGGCCGCACGGCCACCGGGCGTCGCTGTTCTCCCCTTCGACGACTCCCGCGCCATAGCGGTTCTGGCCGCCCTCCCCGACTCGGCACGACATGCGTCGCTCCATGCCCTCGACGGTCGTCGACTCGTCTCCGCAACCGACGCGTTCCGACTCGCCCTCACACGCATGCGATTCGGGGGGATCCTCATCGGCCTCGGCGCGCACCGCATCTACCCTTGGATGGTGCGTAACCGACACTGGATCGGGCGCCTGCTCCCCGATCTCCCGAGGCCGCCCGTTCGCTAGGCGGGTGCCCCCGGTCGCCGTCGCACGATGTAGTCCTCCACGAGGAGCAGGTTGGCGGAGCCCGCGCGGGTGACGACCTGCTGGAGTTCGGTCATCGTGGCGACCTCCTCCACCTGCTCAGTGACAAACCACTGAAGGAACGCCTCGGTCGCGGTGTCCCGGTGATCGCGTGCGAGGTGAACCAGCTCGTCGATCCAGGCGGTGATCTGCGTCTCTTGGGCGAGGGCGGCCCCGACGACGGCCTCCGCGTCGGTGAATGCGCCCGTCGGAGCGTCTTGCGCCTGAATCGACACGGGACCGCCCGTGTCGAGGACGTACCGGTAGAACTTCATCGCGTGGGTGTGCTCTTCCGCCGCCTGACGAGCGAAGAACCCGGCGAGTTCCGGGAGCCCGTCATCGTCGAACCAGGCCGCCATGGCGAGGTACTGGAAGTGAGCGGAGAACTCCCGCCCCATGTGGGTGCAGAGCGCGTGCCGAACGGTGTCGTCGGGAGTCATCGGTGGCCTTTGGTCTCTCGGTGTCGAACGCTGTCAGTCTAAGCCCGTCGCTGATCCACCGCCACCCCACCAGTCATCGGCGGGTCTCCGCATCCGAATCCTCAGACAACCGGAGCCGTCGGGCACGTTCGGTGCGCGTCGCACTCACGATCACGCCGGTCGCAATGAGGCCCCAGAAGATGGCGTACATGAGACCACGCCCGACAGGCTGGTTGAGTAGAGCGATGTGAGCGATCCACAGTCCGGCTACGGAGACGATAAACGCCACCGCCACCTGGACTCCCACGTGCAGGTCCTCCCAGCGAACAATGAGTGAGGGGCGTCTGTTCACCGGCCCAAGGTTACGTGGTCGGGCTACCGTCCCACCATGGACACCGATCGATCATGGGACGAAGCGATCGCCTGGATGGGCACCCTCGTGGACCTCGATGGCGCCGCCGCCGTCCTCGAGTGGGATCGGGAGACCATCATGCCCCGGGGCGCCGCGGAGACCCGTGGTTCTCAGATGGCCACCCTCGCAGGCCTGCGGCACCGGCACCTGCTTGACCCTGCCGTTGGGGACCATCTCGACTCCCTCCTGCAGTCCGATGATGACGTACGGGCCACGTGCGCGCGTCGGGCCATCCGGGAGCGCGACCTCGCGTCCCGCCTGCCCGAGGATCTGGTGCGGGCGATGGCCGAGGCATCGTCGCGGAGCGTGGCCATCTGGTCGGAGGCCCGTCCCGCCGGGGATGTGGCCGCTTGGATCGAGGGGATTCGCCCCCTCGTCGCTCTCACGCGGGAGCAGGCCAGTTGCCTTGCCGACGGGGGCGATCCCTACGACGCGTTGATCGATCTCTACGAGCCGGACACCACCTACGCGATGCTCGCCCCGGTCATGAACGATCTTGCACAACGGGTCTCCCCGCTCGTGGACGCATGGGACGGGCGCGGCGGCGCGGCTCTCCCCCTGGGCCCTTGGGACGATTCGGCCCAGATGGCATTCGCGGTCGGGCTTGCCGGCCGGATCGGGTTCGATTCCCGTTGCGGGCTCATCGGCCGGACGGCGCACCCCGTCACGATGGGCCTCGGCCCGGGTGATACGCGGCTCTCCACACGTGTGAGCATCACCGACCCCCTCTCATCGATCATGGCACTCCTCCACGAGGGCGGGCACGCCCTGTATGACCAAGGGATCCCCGAGGTCTATAGCCGTACGATCGTGGGCGCGGCCCCCTCGCTCGGTGCCCACGAGAGCCAGTCGCGCTTCTGGGAGAACCACGTGGGGCGCTCTCCGGCCTTTTGGGAGGCCATCGCCCCCGACCTCGCCCGAGCATTCCCCGACGCGGCTCGGGGTCTCGGCCCCGACGCCTACATCCGGGCGCTCAACCGCGTCCGTCGCCAAGCCCTCCGGGTGGAGAGCGACGAGGTGACGTACGACCTGCACATCGTCCTGCGCGCCCGGATCGAGCATGCCCTCATGTGTGAGGGCATGGAAGTGGACGATCTCCCGGCGGCATTCGACGACGGCCTCCGCGACCTCGTGGGCGTCTCCCCCGCCACCCCGGCGGAGGGGGCCATGCAGGACATCCACTGGGCGGCTGGCATCATCGGCTACTTCCCCACCTACACCCTAGGAAATCTCTACGCGGCCTCCCTCGCTCTCACGTTCACCGAGGTGGTAGGGCCCATCGATGACGTCCTCCGGACGGACGGCCCGGCCCCGTGCCTTGCGTTCCTCCGAGACCGAGTGCATCGCCACGGCCACCTCCATTCGACACCCGACCTCATGCGCCAGGCAACCGGCCGAGACCTCACGGCCGATCCGTTCATCGCCCACCTTGAGCAGACCTACGCCGCGGCGTAGGTGCCGTGGTCAGTCCTCCGCGACTGACTCGTTGTCGTACGCGACGAGCGACAGGAGCTCATACCCGGCGAGGCGTTCACGACCGGCGAGGCCGGTGAGCTCCACCACCACCGCGATGCCGGCCACGACGCCCCCGAGGGCCTCGACGAGATGCGCCGTGGCCGCAAGCGTTCCACCCGTCGCGAGCAGGTCGTCGTGAATCAGCACGCGTTGGCCGGGCCGGATGGCGTCGTGGTGAATCTCGAGCACGTCGGTTCCGTATTCCAGCGCGTACTCGCGGCGCACCACCTGGAACGGCAGTTTCCCCGGCTTCCGCGCGCAGGCGATTCCCACGCCGAGGGCGTGTGCGATCGCGCCGCCGAGGATGAATCCGCGGGCCTCCGCGGCCGCCACGACATCCACCCGGAGATCCCGCGCCCAGCCGACGATCCGGTCCACGCACGCCCCGAGGCAGGCGGGGTCCTCGAGCAACGGCATGATGTCGTAGAAGAGGATTCCCGGCATGGGGTGGTGCGGAATACGGCGGATGGAACGATCCAGATCGGTGGTCACGATTTCTCCGGGTGGGACTGACCGATGGACGTGACGACCCTCCGCAACTCCTGCACCAGCATCAAATGACGCACGTGCGACGCAAGGGCTGCGACGGACTTGAGGGCTTCCATCGACTCGTTGCGGCGATCGGGGTTCGGCGATCGGAGACCCGTGGAGAGAACCTGCTCGAGGAGCCCCGCCTCCCGCTCCGCAGCTACTCGGAGAGTGCGCAGATGACGTGGTTCGAGGCCGTACGCCCGCAACTCCACCGCGGCCGTGATCACCTCCCGGTCGCTCTCGTCGAACCAATCCGTTCCGCTCACGAGGCCGTACTGCCCGAGGGCCTTCACGAGGGCACGGTCGGCACCCGAGGCGGCAAGCACCTCCTCGATGTCGTAGGTGCGCCCGGGGTCATTCGAGCCGAGGTTCTCCCGCTTAATCAGGCGCGACTGCTTCGCGAGGCCCACGGTGCCCACGTGCCCGGAGTCCAGTTCCTCGCGGATCACCTTCAGCGGCAGGAACTCGTCGCGTTGTAACCGGAGGACGGTGCGAAGACGCTCCACATCCCGGGGCCCGTAGAGCCGGTAACCGCCGCTCGTTCGGCGGGGGGTTACGAGGTTACGGTCCTCGAGGTATCGGAGTTTTGAGATGGAGATGTCCGCAAACTCAGCCCTGAGCGCGTCGCAAACCGCCCCGATCGTGAGCCCGGGCGCACCGGCGGCGTCGTTCGGGCCGATCAACTCGGTCTGGATCCCGGCGCCCCTCACGCGATGAAGACCAGCCGGAACTTGCCCACCTGCACCTCGTCACGGTCGGCGAGGATCTCCGGGGCCACGATGAGACGTCGGTTCACGTAGGTCCCGTTGGTGCTGCCGTCGTCCACGAGCACGAACCCCTCGACGCCCTCACGAACTTCGGCGTGAAGGCGCGACACCGTGATGTCGTCCAGAAAGATGTCGCACCCGGGCGATCGCCCAACGGTGGTAACCGGCTTGGTGAGTGGAAAGACCTCCCCAATCCCGCCACCCGGCAGCCGGGCCGCAAGCGCCGGGCCCAGATTTCGTACCGATCCGGCGGCCGCCGTCCCCGTCGTGACCA
This sequence comes from Thermoleophilia bacterium, assembly GCA_009694365.1. Taxonomy (GTDB): domain Bacteria; phylum Actinomycetota; class Thermoleophilia; order Miltoncostaeales; family Miltoncostaeaceae; genus SYFI01. The sequence goes on from SHVE01000006.1 coordinate 30,066, forward strand.
GCGTGTCCAGGCGCCCGGTGGTCTCGGTTGACCGCCCGACATCCGGAATGCTCGCGCCGCAGTGGCCGCAGAAGCGATCCCCGTCCGGGCGGTCCGCGGCGCAGCTGGGGCAGGTCACCATGTGACACGGTCCCGCGTAGTCATCAGCACGCCCACGGTCACTCCCGGTCGAGGACCCGGCATCGTAGTCTCGTCAGCCGTAACCCTCAACCCGGGCTTGAGCCCTAAACCGTGTCGCGCCCCACCGCGCGGATACGACGGGCTCCGATCACTGCGTAGTGGATGCCGGTGAAAACTGACAGACCCACCGCACACCAGAAAACAGTGTCCACCAAAGCCCCGGTGAATCCCAGACCCACCGCGACGATGGCCATGTTGAGCCCCGATGACACCTTTCCCGGGACATCGATGTCCATCCTTACCCCACGCTGGGCGAGCCACAGGAACGCACCGATCGCGACGGCATCGCGAATCAGGATGATGGACGGCCCGGGCCACGGGAAACGGCTTATGAGGAGGAGACCGATGAGGCCCACGGCCATGAGGAGGCGGTCGGCGAGGGGATCGAGAATCCGCCCGAGGGGCGTGCGTGCGTCGAGCAGGGCCGCGAGCCGACCATCGATGAGGTCCGTGATGGCCAAGGCCCCGAAGACGATGGCAACGGGCAGGCTCGGACCGTCTGCGGTAACACACATCCACACGAGGACGGGGAGCCCCAAGAGGCGACCGATTGTGATGGCGTTCGGCAGCCACGTGAGCCGCCGAGTGGTGCTCACCGATACTCCGGAAAATCGGGGCGAGAGGATTTGAACCTCCGACCGCCCGGCCCCCAGCCGGGTGCGCTACCAGACTGCGCCACACCCCGATGCGATCGCGAGCATACCACGGGCGTCACGACCGTCAGACGCCGGCGAGGGAGCGCCAGAGCGCGAGGATTGCCTCGGGGGCGCCCTCGAGCGGCACCTCCATCCGCGCTGAATCGCGGCGCATCGTTACCTCCAGCGGGCCATTCGGAAGGGTCCTCTTTCCCACGGTCACCCGCAACGGGCACCCTAGGAGATCCGCTTCCACGAACTTCTGCCCAGGGGAGGGCCCCACACGGTCATCAAGCAGCACCTCGAGGCCGAGATCTGACAACGACTCAAACAGGTCCGTCGCGTAGTCCGTTTGGTCAGTTCCCGGTGCGCCGATCGCCACGATGTGAACATCGAACGGTGCGATCCCCGTGGGCCAGACAATTCCGAGGTCGTCGTGCCCCTGCTCGATCGCGGCCATTGCGACGCGGGCCGGACCTATCCCGTACGAACCCATGACGATGACCTGCTCGTGGCCGTCGCGGTCCAAATATCGAGCCCCCAGCGGCGCCGAATACTTGGTGCCGAGCTTGAAGATGTTGCCGATCTCGATGACCGGGACCAGTTCGATCGGCCCGCCGCCGTTCACCGCATCCTCTCCGACGAGCACGGTCCGGATGTCGGCGGTCACGGCCGTGAAATCGCGCCCGAGTACCACCCCTCTCAGGTGGAACCCGTCCCGGTTGGCCCCCGTGACGTAGTGGCCGGTTGCCAGCGTCACGTCGGCGACGATCCGTACCCCGTCCCCCACTCCAACGGGGCCGAGCGAGCCGGGGTCCGCACCGAAGTGCGCGCGGATCTCGTCGGGGTTCGCGGGGCGGTGCTCACCGATGATGTGGGCGATCTTCTTTTCATGCACCTGATGCTCACCCCGCACGATGGCGAGCACGGGGCCGTCGTCGGTCATCAGGACCACGCTCTTAGCGAGGGTGGCGGCTGGCTGGCCGGTGAACGCCGCGAGCTCCTCGATAGTTCCGATCCCGGGGGTTGCGAACTCCTCGGGGCCATCCGGCGTCGGCCCGAAGTCCGGTTCCCGTGCGACGGAGACCGCGAGTTCCACGTTGGCCGCGTAACGGCCGTCCGGCGTCCGGGCCACGACGTCCTCCCCGGCGGGGCTCGGGGCCATGTACTCGTGGGCTCCGGTTCCGCCCATCATCCCCACGTCGCTCTGCACGCGGTACCACGTGAGGCCACACCGATCGAAGATCCGTGCGTAGGCATCCGAGTGGGCGGCGTACGACATCTCGAGGCCCGCCTCGTCCACGTCGAACGAGTACGAATCCTTCATCGTGAACTCGCGCATGCGGAGCATTCCGCTCTTGGGTCGCGGTTCGTCGCGCACCTTGGTTTGGATCTGGTACCAGGACTGCGGGAGGTCACGGTACGAGCGGATCTCCCGCGCCGCATGCCAGGTGACGATCTCCTCATGGGTCATCCCCAGCACCATCTTGCGACCCGATCGGTCCTCCAGCCGGAACTGCTCGGGAAGTCCGTAGCGACCGGTCGTCTCCCAGATCTCCGCCGGGTGCAGAACCGGCATGAGCATCTCCTGGGCGCCGATGCGGTCCATCTCCTCTCGGATGATCGCTTCGACCCGTGCGATGACCCGAAGACCGATGGGAGTGACCGTATACAGACCCGCCGCGAGTTGCCGTACGAGCCCTGCGCGGACCGAAAGCTTGTGGCTGATCGCCTCCGCATCGGCCGGATCATCCCTCACCGTTGGCCACAAACGACCCTCGAGCCTCAACGACCCCTTATACGGCGACGCCGGCATACGCCACGTCCCATCACCACTCATGCCGGTCCTCCGACGTACTCGTAGCGTTGTTCCACGTATCTCTCCACCATCGCAATAAAGTCTTCGGCAAGTGTCGGCCCCTCGAGGGTGGTGACCTTCACACCATCGACGTACACGGGGGCACGGGGCTCCTCGCCCGTTCCCGGCAGGCTGATGCCGATGTCCGCCGCACGGCTCTCGCCGGGGCCGTTGACAATGCACCCCATGACCGCCACGTGCAGGTCCATCACCCCGGGACGCTCGATGCGCCACGTCAGCATGCGGTCGTCGAGGTGTTCTTGGATCGTCTGCGCGAGGTGCTGGAATACGCTTGAGGTCGTACGGCCGCATCCCGGACACGCCGTCACGTCGGGCCGGAACGACCGCAGTCCGAGGCTCTGAAGGATGTCGCGGCAGGCGTGCACCTCGACCGTGCGATCCCCACCGGGCTCCGGTGTCAAGCTCGCCCGGATGGTGTCACCGATACCGGCCTCCAGCAGAACGGACAGCGCCGCCGTGGTGGCGATGATCCCCTTCGCCCCCATCCCCGCCTCGGTGAGCCCGAGGTGCAGGGGAAGGTCGGAACGGTCGGCGAGCGACCGATACACCGCCACCATATCCGGCAAGCGACTGACCTTGCACGACATCACAATCATGTCGTGCGCCAGCCCGATCTCTTCGGCGGCCTCGGCGGATGACAGCGCGCTCATCACCATCGCCTCGCGCAGCACCCCGCCGCCCGACAACGGATCTTGGCGCCGGGCGTTCTCCTCCATCAGGCGGTCCATCAACTCGGGGTCGAGCGATCCCGCGTTGACCCCGATGCGCACGGGGCGCTCGTGGTCGATGGCGGCCTGGATCATCGTTGTGAAGTTACGGTCGTGCCGGGCCCCGCGTCCCACGTTTCCCGGATTGATGCGGAACTTGGCCAGCGCCTGAGCCGTATCGGGGAACTCCTGGAGGAGGGTGTGGCCGTTGTAGTGGAAGTCGCCCACGAGGGGCACGGCGACGCCGTGGATATCACGGAGGCGTGCAACGATTTCCGGCACCGTTGCGGCCGCCTCCCGCGTGTTGACCGTGATGCGAACGATCTCCGACCCGGCCGCGGCGAGTTCGGCCACCTGACGCGCGGTGGCCACCGCGTCCGTGGTATCGGTGTTGGTCATCGACTGGACGACCACGGGCTCTCCCCCGCCGATGGGCACGCCGCCCACGAGGCACCGGGCAGTCACTCGTCGGGGCGTCTCCACGACGGGTGAGTCTAGCGGCACAGTCCGGGACTACTTCAGTGTGAAGCCGCCGTCGGCGAGCTTGCCAATGTCGTTCTGCAGGGCGAACACGAACACGATCAGGATGACCGCCCAGCCGAGCATGGCGGACCGCTCGTACACCCGGGTGCTGATCGGGGATCCCTTCACCCGCTCGATGAGGGCGAACAGGATGTGTCCGCCGTCCAGCGGGAAAATGGGGAGCAGGTTGAAGATCGCGAGCACGAGGCTAATGAGCCCGACGAACCGCAGGATCTCCATCAGGCCACCCGACGCCACCTCGTTGTAGACGGCGCCGATCGCGACGACCGATCCCACTTGGTCCCGTGCCTCGGAACTCGTGAACAACTGCCCGATACCCTTGGCGTTTTCCTCGATGAGGAACCACACATACCGCCCGGCTGTCGTGACGCCCCCCACCGCACCCGCGGACTCACGTGGTCCGGCGGTCACTCGGAACTGCACGCCGAGGCGACCGACCGGCACCCCGTCCGCCCCCTCCTCCGCGCGAAGAACCACCGATCGCGTCCGTTCCGTACCGGCGTGCTGAAACGTCACCCGCACCGACGCACCGGGGCTCTCCATGAGTTCGGTACGGGCCCCCTCGATGCCCCCCGCGCCGTCCGTGGTTACCCCGTTGACCGCGAGGATCCGGTCACCCGGCACGATTCCAAGGGCCGCGGCGGGACTTCCGCCCGTCACCTTGTCGATCTCGGCCGACGCCTGGAAGGTGGGTACTCCGATCCAAAAGTAAAGCGTGAAGCAGAGGACTGCGACGAGAAGGTTGACGAGTGGACCGGCGGCGATCGTTGCCACCTTTTTCCAGGTCGCTGCCGCGTAGTAGGTGCGCGGGACCACATCCGCGGGCAGATCCTCATCCCGGGTCATTCCAGTGATCTTCACGTATCCGCCGAGCGGAAGCCACCCAACTCCGTACTCCGTCTCACCCCGGGTGAACTTCAGCACGGGGCGCCCGAAGAAGATCGAGAAACGCTCCACACGCATCCCGCACCATTTGGCCACCAGGAGGTGCCCGGCCTCGTGCACAAGGATCAGGACCATGAGGATGAGCACGAACTGGACGATGTTCCCGCCGAGCATCAGGCAGCCACGACCACGCCGGTCGCCATTGCTCGCGCCGCCGAATCGGCTTCCATCACGGCGCCGAGCGAGTCGGCCGGGGTTACCGGCACCGCACCCAAGACGTGCGCGACGATGGCGGGGATGTCCATGAACCCGGCGCGGCCGTCCAGAAATGCCGCCACGGCGATCTCGTTGGCCGCGTTCAGCACCGTTGGGGCCGTGCCCCCGGTGATGCCCGCCTGACGGGCAAGACCGAGGCACGGAAATGCCACGTCATCCGGCTGCTCAAACGTCAGGGAAAGGCCCTCGAGGGGCATCGGGGGGCGTACCGGCGGCGGCGCTGGCCAGCGCAGCGCATGAGCGATGGGAACCCGCATATCTGGGGACCCCATGTGCGTGAGAAGACTGCCGTCATCGAGGCGGATCATCGCGTGGACCGTCGATTGCGGGTGCACCACCACCTCCACCCGGTCATACGAAAAACCGAACAAGTGGTGGGCCTCGATCACCTCAAGACCTTTGTTCATGAGGGTGGCCGAGTCGATCGAGATTTTCGCCCCCATCGTCCAGGTGGGATGGGCCAGAGCGTCCGACACCGTGACCCGGGCGAGTTCATCCGCACACCGCCCCCGGAACGGACCGCCCGATGCCGTAAGAATGACCGACTGAACGCGCGTGGGATCCACCCCCGCGAGCAACTGGAAGAGCGCCGAGTGCTCACTGTCCACTGGCAGCAGAAGCGCCCCGGTACGTTCCCGTACGGCGGCAACCAAAATTCCCCCCGCCACGAGGCTCTCTTTGTTGGCAAGAGCCACATCGATACCGCGCTCAAGCGCGGCGAGCGTCGGCGGGAGGCCCGCTGCGCCCACGAGGGCGTTGAGCACAATGTCGGGTGCGGAGCGGTCCATGAGCTCGCCGAAATCGGGAGTGTGGTCCACGGTTCCGCCGCCGACGGCGGCCGCGGTGAACTTGATGCCACGCGCCGCGGCTTGCCCCGCCATTTCGGCCACCCGGGTGCCGCACGCGAGACCGACGCACTCACAATCGTCCGCCCCGTCCACTACATCGAGGGCCTGGACGCCGATGGACCCGGTGGACCCGAGAATGAGCACCCGCTTCACGTCGTCGAAGGTATCACCGTCGGCGGGCGCTCCCCCAGAGGTCGGTCGGCCCCGCCGAGGAGGTCCTCGGCGGTCTCGCAGAACGCAACCACGAGGTCCGTTGATGCGACCAGATCACCCGGGTGACACGTCTCGACCACCTGGTGGACGTAACGCGTGGGGATGGACACACCGCCGGCGAGCGCACCGTGTCCGCCGAGTTGCAACTCCCGCGTATCGGTTGCACCCCGGGTCATGACCTCGATCTGATGGGGGATTCCGCGGTCGTCCGCGATCTGCGTGAGGTGCTCCACAACCACACGGGGGACGATGACCCCCGCGTCGTACGCCTTGATGGCCGCTCCGCCGCCGACCGTGGTGATTCGCTCGTGAGGGAGGGCCCCCGGTGCGTCATTGGCGAGCGTGATGTCGATGGCGAGGCCGATGTCCGGGCGCAGGCGCTGGGCCGCGATCCGCGCTCCGCGCAACCCCACTTCCTCCTGCGTCGTGGCCACGGCCAGGACTTCGCAGTGGTGGGCCGACAACTGGCGCATCGCCTCGATCATCACGTAGAGCCCCGCGCGGTTGTCGAGGCTCTTGCAGGTGACGAGGTCACCGAGCCGGGCCATCGTGCGTTCGCGGGTGACCGGGTCCCCCGGGCGCACGAGCTCCCGGACGCGATCGACCGGAAGGCCCACATCGATGGAGAAATCCTCGAGCGCGGGGAGCCGTGCCCGTTCGTCGTCGCTCAGGATGTGGACGGGTTTTGTGCCCATGACACCGAGCAGGTCCTCGCGGCCGTGAACGATCACGCGCTGGGCCACAAGGGTCTTGGGGTCGAAGCCCCCGAGTGCGACCACCCGGATGAACCCTCGGTCATCCACATGGCTCACAAGGAAGCCCAGTTCGTCCATGTGGGCCGCAAGCACAAGCCTCGGGCCTCCCCCACCCCGTCGCACCGCCACAACGCTTCCCAGGGGATCGATTGAGATCTCATCCACATACGGGGTGAGTTCGCGAACGACGAGGTCGCGGATGCGCTCTTCACGGCCCGGGGCGCCCGGCGTCTCGCACAGGCGGGTGAGCAGGTCCAAGTCCACCGACCGGGTTCCGCTCACAGCACCATCCACACGATGAGGACGTAGCCGGTCAGACTCGCGAAGAACAGCGAGTCGAAACGGTCGAGCACCCCCCCGTGGCCGCGAAGGATCGTGCCCGAGTCCTTCACCCCGAGGTCGCGCTTGATCATCGACTCGAACAGGTCACCGAGGTACGCACTGAGACAGACGACGACGCCGATGACCACTGACTGCCACCACGCGATCCAGTCCATGGAGAGACCTGCCACCCACACGCCCGCGGTTCCGACCACAACGCCACCGATGAACCCCTCCCACGTCTTGTTGGGCGAGATCCGGGGAGCGATCGGGGTTCGTCCAACCGCCATCCCGCAGAGGTACGAGGCCGTGTCGAATACCCACACCCCCACAAGCACGAGAATGACCCCTCCGACGCCGTCGGGGAGGTCCCGGGTAAGGACGAGAACACCCGCCGGCAGTGCGATGTACATCCCTCCCATCAGGATCAGCCCGACACGGGTGGTCACCGCTTCACCGGGACGACGCGTGAGTGCCGCGATCGCGGCCATCACAAGACCAGCGCCCAGTGCCGTCAGGAGCCCCCGCTCCGCCGGCGTCACCCACAAGGAAAGGGCGACCGCGAGGACCGCCGTCGCATACCCGGCCCCCTGCAGCCCGCGGGGGGTCCCCGTGATCGCGTAGAACTCCCGAAGGGCGACGAGCGCCACCGCGAGGACGAACACGCCGAACACCGCCCCCCCGAGCCAGAGGGCCAGAACGATCACGGCGATCCCGGGGATCGCCACGGCAAGGCGACTCATCATCGCGCGCCGAACCTCCGGGACCGGGCCGTGTACTCGTCGATCGCCGCTGCCAGATCGGCCGGCCCGAAATCGGGCCACATGCGCTCAGAGAACACGAGCTCCGCATACGCCCCTTGCCAGAGCAGGAAATTCGACAGGCGCTGCTCACCGCTGGTACGAATGATCAGCTCCGGATCCCGCAGGTCGGGGGCGTACAGGTACCGCCCGAACTCCGCGTCGGGGGTGTCCGGCCCCGCCTCGGTAACGAACCGCCGTGCCGCGTCGACGATCTCGGCGCGGCCGCCGTAGTTCATCGCGATGAACAGACGCATCCGGTCGTTGTCGGCGGTTCTGGCCTCAGCACCTGCGATCTTGGCGAGGAGGCCGGCGTCGAGGCCGTCCAACCGCCCGATGAACCGGATCGAAACGCCCTCGGCATCGAGATCGGGCACCTCCCGATCGATGAGGTCAGAGAACAGAACCATGAGGTCATCAACCTCGTCCCGGGGCCGTGACCAGTTCTCCGTGGAAAACGAGAAGACCGTGAGGTCCCGGACCCCCAAATCCCCCGCGGCCCGGACTACACGACGAAGGGCCTTCGCCCCCGCCCGATGACCAGCCGCAATCGGAAGATGACGTTCACGCGCCCATCGCCCGTTGCCATCCATGATGATGGCCACCGACTCCGGGACGCCCACACGGGGCGCCTCGGGCTCGGGGCTGCGGCGGACGCCGAGCACGGCGCGGGCGGCGCGGATACGGGACAGGAGTGCCATTGCGGCGAACGAATGAAAGAGTACGACGGGGGGCCGTCATACCTCCATGATCTCGGCCTCCTTGCGGGCGAGCATCTCGTCTACAGCCCGGACCTCGGCGTCGGTGAGCTTCTGCACCTCGTCCTGGGCACGGCCAAGATCGTTCTTGGAGACCTCCCCATCCTTCTCGGCCCGCTTCATTTCGTTGAGCACATCCCGGCGGACATTGCGCACGGCGACACGGGAGTCCTCCGCGAGACGGTGGGCCACCTTGACCAGCTCCTTGCGGCGCTCCTCGGTAAGTTGCGGGAGCGGCAGCCGGATGATGTTCCCGTCGTTGCTCGGTGTCAGACCGAGGTTCGATTCCAGAAGCGCACGTTCCACGTCGCCGAGAATCGTCCTGTCGAACGGCTGCACGGTGATCAGGCGGGCCTCGGGGGCGTGGATCGTGGCCAACTGGGCGAGGGGCGTGGAGGCGCCGTACGCGACCACGGTGATGCGGTCGAGCAGTGCCGTGCTTGCCCTCCCCGTACGGAGCGCGGAGAACTCACTCTGAAGGTTCTTGACCGCCCCCTCCATGCGACGGCCTGCGTCCTCGATTCGCTCTTTCATACTGCTCCTCCCCCTCCGGCGTCCACCGGACTGCCCACGATCGTCCCTACGTGCTCGCCATCGAGAATACGGGTCAGATTCGCCTCGTTTTCCATGTTGAACACGACGAGCGGTAGGTCGTTGTCCATGCACAGCGTGAGCGCAGTTGTGTCCATCACCTTGAGGCCCCGCTCGATCGCCTCCATGTGTGTAATCCGGGGGATCAGGGTGGCCGAGGGGTCTTCCTTCGGGTCGGCCGTCATCACACCGTCCACGCCGTTCTTGGCCATGAGGATGCACGCGGCACCGATCTCGAGAGCCCGGAGGGCCGCGGTAGTGTCGGTGGTGAAGAACGGGTTGCCCGTACCGGCGGCGAAGATCACCACGCGCTTCTTCTCGAGGTGTCGAATCGCCCGGCGACGGATGTAGGGCTCGGCCACCTCCTGCATGGCAATTGCCGACTGGATCCGCGTGGTGACCCCGATCTTCTCGAGTGCGTCCTGGATCGCCAGCGCGTTCAGCATCGTGGCGATCATGCCCATGTAGTCGGCAGTGGCGCGATCCATGCCGCTCGCCGCACCCATCACCCCACGGAAGATGTTGCCGGCCCCGACGACGATGGCGACCTCGACGTCACGATCCGTTGCGCCCTTCACCACACGGGCGACAGCGGAGACCCGATCCGGGTCGATGCCGTACCCGGTGTCGCCCATGAGGCCCTCTCCCGATATCTTGAGGACCACCCGTGCCCAGACGGGGGGGGTGGTCACCCCGTCCGTTCCCGGGCCACCCGACTCGCTGCTACTCGCCAAGCCGGAAGACCGTAAACCGCCGGATGGTGATGTTCTCACCGAGCTCCGAGGAGGCCTCGGCCCGCAGTTCCTCCATCGTGCGCTGACGCTTTTCCGTGGCATCACGGAAGAACGGCTGGTCGAGGAGACAGATCTCACTCAAGTGCTTGGCGAGCCGTCCCTCCACGATTTTCGCGCGGGTCTGTTCGGGCTTGTCCATGGCCTGCTCGGCGTAGATCTCGCGCTCCCGTTCCTTGTAGGCCTCGGGGACGTCGTCCGACGACACATGAATCGGGTGCATGGCTGCCACGTTGAGCGCCACGTCGTGGGCGAACTGCTGGAACCGGTCGGTGCGGGCGACGAAGTCTGTTTCACAGTTGACCTCAACGAGGACACCGAGACGCCCGCCCTGATGGATGTAACTGGTGACGGTCCCTTCGTTGGCATCCCGACCCGCGCGCTTCTGCGCCGCCGCACGACCATGCTTGCGCAAGATGGTGACGGCCTCCTCGAGGTCTCCGCCGGTCTCCAAGAGTGCCTGCTTACAGTCCATCATCCCCGCGCCGGTCTTCTCGCGAAGCTCCTTCACGAGGGCGGCGGGAATGGCGACGGTACTCACTCGGCCACCTCGTCCCCGGCGGCCTCGTCGGCACCGACCTCGGCAGCGTCAGCAGCGGGCTCGTCGATTACAACCTCAGCAACCTCTGCGACCTGGGTGACGATCGTGGTCTCGATGACGGTGGTGGTCTCCATGACCGCAGCCTCGATGACGACAGCGGGGTCGTCGCTTACGGCCTCAGCGACCTGAGCGACCGTGGTGGTCTCGATGACGGTGGTGGTCTCGATGGCCGTGGCCTCGATAACCACAGCGGGCTCGTCGATTACGACGTCGGTGATCTGGGTGACGGTGTCGACGGATGGGGTGCTTCCGGCGGCCGCGCGGGCCTGGTCGCGTGCGAGGCGTGCGGCGTCGGGGTCACCGGCTGCCTGAGCGGCCACTGCGGCCGTACGGGCCTCCTCGTATCCACCCTGCGGGTCGAGACCCTTGCCCTCGCGGATGCCATCGGCGATAACCGACAGGATCAGAGAGCAGGACCGGATGGCGTCGTCATTTCCGGGGATGATGTAACTGGCCTCATCCGGGTCACAGTCGGTATCCACGAGCCCGACCACCGGAATGCCGAGCCGGTTCGCTTCGCGCACGCCGATGGCTTCCTTCTTAAGGTCCACAATCACGACGGCGTCCGGACGACGCTGCATCTCGGCAACACCGCCCAGGTTGGCCTCAAGCCGAACGAGCTCCGACTCCGCGGCAAGGCGCTCACGCGTGGGCAGCAGTTCCAGCTGGCCGCCGATCTTCTGGGCACGAAGTTCGTGAAGGCGCCGGATGCGCTGACTGATGGTGTTCCAGTTGGTGAGCAATCCGCCGAGCCAGCGGTGCGAGACGTAGGGCATGCCGGCCCGAATGGCCTGCTCACGGACAGAGTCCTGGCACTGCTTCTTGGTGCCGACGAACATCACGGTGCCGCCCCGCTCGGACACGTTCTTCGCGAAAGTGTGGGCTCGCTCGAGAAGTTCGAGCGTCTGGTCGAGGTCGATAATGTAGATGCCGCTGCGCTCCCCGAAGATGAATCGCTTCATCTTCGGATTCCAGCGACGTGTCTGGTGGCCGAAATGGATCCCGGACTCCAGAAGTTGCTTCATAGTGACGATGGACACGCGTCACGCCTCCTCATTCGGTTGTGATCGGATTCCCGATGGAGACCGGGGGAACCGGCGGAACCGGTCACCACCCCACGGCCAGACCCATCGGGGTCGGTGTTGTCGAGGGTCGAGTCCGGAATCGGACCCAAGTGGGAATACTAGCCTGCCTGGGCCGCTCGGGCACGCGCAGCGATCAGCGCCGACTCGAGGTCCAACGGAAGGGGGCTCGTGAACTCCATCACCTCACCGGTCCCGGGATGCGGAACCCGCAGGGAATACGCGTGCAGAAATTGGCGACCGAGCCCGTAGTCGTTCCGCTGTCGCCCGTACACCGGATCCCCGAAGACGGGGTGCCCCGCGGCCTCGAGGTGCACGCGGACCTGATGGGTACGCCCGGTCTCAAGCCGCGCCTCCACGAGGGCGAGGGCCCCGATTTCCTCGAGACGCCGGAAGTGCGTGACGGCGGCGCGCCCACCCACGGTGAGTACAGCCTGACGGGTGCGTCGCCGTGGATCGCGGCCGACGGGACGGTCTACGGTCAGGGCGACCGGAAACGGTCCATGGACCAGAGCGAGGTAGCGCCGATCGATCTCCCGGTCGCGCATCATCCGCCCAAGCCGCCGATGCGCCCGATCGTTCCGCGCGACGATCAGCAACCCCGACGTATCCCGGTCGAGCCGATGCACGATGCCAGGGCGTTCCGGATCGTCCCCGCCCGCAATGCCACCCCCGAGAAGCGCATGGACGACGGTCCCCTCCGCGTGGCCACGTGAGGGATGCGTCACCATTCCCGCAGGCTTGTCCACGACAATCAGGTCGTCGTCGGAAAACACGACCGGGATCGCGATCGCCTCGCTGCGGAGTTGACCCGGAGGTGGTCGTTTCGGTCCCAGTGAGACCTCAATCAGGTCGCCCACGGCCAGTTGCTGCCGCTTCGCCATTACCTGCCCGTTGACCGTAACCTTCCCCCGCTCGATCAGGCGCTGGGCCTTGGCGCGGCTCTCAACCTCTGCCGAACCGGCGAGAACGGTGTCCAAACGACGCCCGGCGTCATCCGATGTCACCTCCCGTCGCATGATCCGGTCCTCAGTCATCGGACCCCGAGCGGATGACGGCCACCACCAACAGAAGCGCCCCGGCGGTCACGGCGATGTCCGCCACATTGAACGGTGGCCAGGCACCGATCGCGATGAAGTCGGTGACCCCCTCGCGGGTGACGCGATCGATGAGATTCCCGACGCTGCCGCCAAGCAGCAGTCCCCCGCCGATCGGAACCAAGCGGTGCTGCCCACCGAATCCCACCAACGCCACCGCAACGATGGCGACGGCGACCAGCGTGAGGACCGAAATGACCCCGGTGCTCCCCGAAAACAGACTGAACGCGATCCCCGTGTTGACCGTATGGACAATGTCCACACCAGGTACCAGCGGGATGACCGCTCCCGGACCAACCTGCGTACGGATGATCACCTTCACGATCTGGTCCACCACCCCGACACCGCCGGCAATGAGCACCATGAGGAGGAGGCGCTGGCCCATCTCGCGGCGCAGACGGCGGGAGATGGCATCCGGCAGCGCTTCGCGAAGGGATCGTCCGGAGCTGCTCATGCGATGTCCTCGGCAAGACGGGCAAGCCTAGCCTCGATGCGTTCCGCCGGGCCATCGATCTCGATGAGCTTTCGCGCGCCCGTGGACCCCCGACGTAGACGAACCGCAGACGCCCGGACCCCGGCACAGTCTGCGAGGTACGCACACAGTGCGGCGTTGGACGCTCCCTTGTGGGGCGCGGCGGCGATGTGGATACGTACGGCACCATCCTGCACACCCACGGCCGCAGTCTGACGGGACCGCGGCACGGCCTTCACCGCCACAACCACACCCCCGTCGCGTCGCGTCACCCACTCCGGCGTCGCTGCGGTCAGAGGACCTCCAGCACCCGAACGGCGGCGGCGTTGGCCACATAGAGGACGATGATCGCGACGATCGGGGACAAGTCGGTCATCCCTACCGTGAGCACCACGCGCCGAAACGGCCGCAAATACCACTCCGTGCTCTGGTGGAAAAAACGCCAGAGGGCCGAGGTCACCCGACCGACCGGTGGACTCGGCACCCACGACAACACGATCCTGCCCAGAATGGTCACGAGAAACACCGCGCACAGGGCGTTTACGTAAGCGATGACGACGTTCATGCGCGCCTAGAGTTCTGCGCTGCGGGCGGCTGCGGCCCGGACGGCGTCCCCGAGGGTCCGTGCCACCCCGGCATCCTCAAGGACCTTGATCCCGGCGGCGGTCGTCCCCCCCGGCGATGTCACACGAGCTTGAAGCGCCGCGGGGTCCCCGCCCCCGGCGAGGAGTGAGGCGGTCCCGGCGAGTACGCCCTGCACCATGGTGCGCGCGTCGCAGCGCTCGAGACCCGCATCCACCCCGGAATCTTCCAGAGCTCGGGCGAGGTAGGCGACGAACCCCGGACCGCTACCTCCGATCGCCGTTGCCACGCCGAAGAGTCCCTCGTCCAACACCACGACCGCTCCGAGGGGCTGAAGGAGCGTACGTATCCGTTGCTCGGACGCGGCGTCGAGCCCCGTGCTGGCCATGGCGACCACCCCCAACCCGTCGGCCACGGCGAGGTTGGGCATGAGCCGCACGACGGCATGCTCCGGGACAACTGCGCGGAGGCGCGTGAGAGTCCATCCGGCCGCCACCGACACGAGAACCGCGCCCCGCCGCATCCGAGGCGCAACCCCCGCCAGGACCGCCTCCAGATCGTCGGGCTTGACCGCCATCACCACGATGTCGCACACGGCGGCATCTCCCGCGGTCACGCCGTGGAGTGCCGCCACCTCCGCGGCGCGGCCGGGCAACTGGTCCTCAACGACGACCCGTGCGTGCTGCGCGAGACCGGCAGCCATTGCGCCGCCCATCGCGCCCACGCCCACGACGCCAATGGCGGGGGCAGGGTCGATCATCGCGTCAGGACTGGTTGTAGAAACCCTTTTCGAGAATGCGCGCCCGCTCCTCGGCCGACACCTCGACGTTCCTCGGGGTGAGGAGAAACACCTTGTCGGCGATACGGGACATGCCCCCGTCGAGGGCGTATGTGAGACCACTCGCAAAATCGATCAGGCGCTTGGCCAACTCGGCATCCGCCGACTGCAGGTTGAGGATCACGGGTACCGTGCCCTTGAACTTGTCGGCGATCTGCTGGGCGTCATTGAAACTCCGGGGGACGATCAGATTGACCTCACCGCCCCGACTCGACCGGGGCGACGCGACCGCGCGAACACCGCGCGACGGAGACGGCACACCGGGATCCGAGTAGATATCGTCGAAATCACCCGATCGTGCCGCCGGAGAGCGTCGCGGCTCCCGGTCCCGACCCGACTGACGGTCACCGCGGTGCGACCGGTCGGAGTCACGGACGTGTGTCGACGGTTCGGGATCACCGTCGTCGTACTCGTCGTATTCGTCGTAGTCGTTCTCGGCCATACCGAAGTACGCGAGGGTCTTGTGGAAGTAATCGCTGATCGCCATCTACGGCTGCTCCATCCGGGTTCGATTGACGATTCCCCGTCCGATACGCACCATTGTAGCGCCCTCCTCCACGGCGACGACGGCATCCTGCGATGTCCCCATCGACAAGTCGGTCAGATCGTGCTCCGGACCCCAGTCACGGGCGAGCCTGTCCCTCGCCTCCCGCATCAACCGGAACCACGGACGCGAGGCCTCAGAATCGGTTGCGAGGGGCGGTAGGCCCATCAGTCCGCCAACGACAATCCCGACCCGGGACGCCCTCGCGACAGCCGCATCCAACTCCGCAAACGCGAAGCCGCCCTTGCCCGCCTCTCCCGCCGGATTGACCTGGAGCAGCACGCGGGTGGGGGCCTCGGCCCTCCGTCCGATCTCGTCGATGAGGTCCATCCGGTCCACCGAGTGGATCAGCCGTACCAATGGAAGGACATCCTTCACCTTTCGCCGCTGCAGGTGCCCGATGAAATCGAAGACGACCGAATCGCCAAGTACTCGCACCTTCGCCTCGAGATCCTGAAGCCGGTTCTCCCCGATCACGCGCACGCCGGCGTGAGGGAGCACAGATGCGTCCTCCGCGTCCACGTACTTCCCGGCCACCACGATCAACGCGGAACCCGGGGGACGACCGGATCGGACGCACGCCGCATCAAGCATCGCGGTGGTTTCCTCAATCGCGGCGAGCAGACTACGAAGGTCGATCATGCGGATCCATGGTCGTCGACGATCCAGATGAAGCCGCCCTGCCGCCCGGCATCGGCGCCGTCACGGCGGTACGAGAAGAAGCGCTCAGAATCGCACGAGGTACAGGCCACCGATCGGGTCACCGACCCGATCGGTACCCCGGCGGCGATGACGGCCCGTTCGGCTGCGAGGCCTAGGTCCACGGCGTCTACGATGACGACATCAGACCCGAACCGTGACGCGAACCGCGAACGGAGGTCACCGTCCACGCGGTAGCAACACGGGCCGATCCCGGGGCCGATGGCCACGTGCACATCCCGCATGCTCCCACCGAGGGATGCGAGTGTCGTATCGATGACACCTCCGACGATCCCCCGCCACCCGGCGTGCGCCGCGGCGACACGGGTGCCATTCGAACGCCACGCCAGCACGGGGAGGCAGTCCGCGCCGAGCGCGACGAGCGCGACACCCGGGGCGGTTGTCGTCGCGGCATCCGCCTCACGCAGTCCACTCGCCGCGCCGAAGAACGCGCCCCGACCGCCCTCCGGGCCGACCTCCACCACTTGGACGCCATGGACCTGTCGCAGGACAACGGCGCGCCACGGGTCGAACCCGACCTCCCGAGCGATGCCATTACGTGCCGCACGGACCGCGCCACCAGTCGCCGGGCCCTGTCCGAGATCGAACTGCCGTGTCGAGAAGCACGCGCGCACCCGATCCGTACCGGTGACGATCTCGATGACCCCCGACCCCGTCAGCCGGGCTCCCGGACGGCCGCGAGCGCGAGCGCCAGTTCTTCGTCGCGTCCCGTCACCGCGCCATCGAGCATCGCACCACGTACCCGCGCAAGGGCGCGCCCGATACCAGGACCCGGGGATACCCCGGAGGCCACCAGATCGGTGCCGGTGACATGGGGCACGGCGTCCCGCCACTCCGTCCACCACCGCGCAACCACCTCGGCACCGGCGACGAGTGCCCCCACCTGCGTGGCCACGGGCCGATTCCGGAGGGCCGCGTCGATGAGGGAGGGACGTTCGCCCGACGGAAGATCGGGACCGAGCGCAAGACCGACACGCACCTCATCCGCCACACCCTTCGACCAGGCGGGAAGGCACGACGCCGTAATCGCGTCGGCGCGTACCCCGAGTCCGAGGCGCATCGCCCACACTGGCGGTGACGGGGCCGCCGGACGGCTGAGCGCGACCATGAGCGCAACAAGACGATCGTCCCGCGCAGGGTCGGGGTCGGGCCACCCGAGACCGATGGCGGCGCCGAGCGCGAGGGCGCCCGGGGCGGAGACCTCGCCGAGCAACCGGATGACCTCCTCGGCCACTCGGGGCACTGCGAGATCCACCGCGCCGGCTGCCGACCGCGCTTCCACAGCGGTATCGGAATCCATGCGGAAACCCAGGCGGGCGGAATACCGCAGCGCCCGCACCACACGACTCGGATCCTCGTCGAAGGCACCCGATCGAACCAGACGGATACACCCGGCGGCGATGTCAGCGATTCCGTCAAACGGGTCGAGGAGATCACCCGCCCGGGGTCCGTGGAGGCCGAACGCCAACGCGTTGATCGTGAAGTCGCGCCGTGCGAGATCGTCCGAAAGGGAGCCCGGTGCCACGTCGGGCAGTGCCCCCGGCGCGCGGTAGGTCTCACGGCGGGCAGACACGAGATCGATGTGGCGTCCGTGGGGAAGGTCGATCCGGGCCGTGCGGAACCGATTGTGGACCATCACCCGCCCTCCCAGCGCACGGCCCATCGCCGTGGCCACCTGGGTGGCATCACCCTCAACCACAAGGTCGATGTCCGGCCCGGGAGGGAGACCCATCACGGCATCCCGCACCGCCCCGCCCACAAGCCACGTGGGGGGTGAGTGGACGGGGAGTACCGCGCGTGCCCGCATCGCGTCCCGAGCAACCCGGGCACGTACCGAGGTAGGATCCTCGTCATGACCGATCATCTGTCCGGTGGCCTCCGCGCTCTGGCCCCCATCGCCCTCGACGGCCTCACCGAGGCCCTGGTTCGGTGGGAGGGTTCATCTCTCACGGAACTCCGCGACGCGTCCGACGCGATCCATACCGAGGTGCGCCGGTGGGCAGCCGACTCGGCCAATGCGTCCCGACCCATCGCCGCGTGTCCCGTCCACCTCGACCGCATCGCGGTCGGAGTTCTCCTGGAACGCCGCTTCTTCACGGAGTGACACAGGCTCACGGGGTCACGTGTGCGATGACGGCAACCGCCTCGATCTCCACTCGGCAACTCGCCGGGAGCGCGACGACCCCGATGGTGGCGCGAGCGGGCCGCGCGTCACCGAACATCGCGGCGTAGACCTCGTTCATCGCGGAGAAGTCCCCCGCCAGGTCGGTGAGGAACACCGTGGTCTTCACCACGTCGGCGAGCGATCCACCGGCCGCGACGAGGATCGCCTGGATGTGTTCGAGGCATACCTGGGTCTGCCCCGCGGCGTCGGGGGCCGCAATCGCGCCGGTCACCGGATCGAGCGGTACCTGGCCCGACACCCACACTGTCTCCCCGCCGTGTGCCGCCACGGCCTGGCTGTACGGAGCGCCGGCCACAGGCGCCGGCGCATAGTCGGTTCTAATGATTCTCATGACCACTCCTACCTCCTTACGAGGACCCCATCACGCGCCATTGCTGCCTTCACCTCGCTGATGGAGTACACCTGATCGTGGAACACCGATGCCGCCAGCACGGCGTCCGCGTGCCCCCGCGTCACGGCCTCAGCGAAATGGTCAAGGGTTCCCGCACCACCGGACGCGATGACGGGGACGTTCGTGGCCGCGGCGATGGCCGCGAGGAGCTCGCAGTCGAATCCGTCCTTCGTGCCGTCGCGGTCCATGCTCGTCACGAGGAGTTCACCGGCACCCCGGCGCGTGGCCTCCGCGGCCCACTCCACCGCCTCCCGCCCGGTCGGGTGACGTCCGCCGGCGAGGAAGACCTCCCACCCCGAACCATCATCCCGCCGCTTCGCATCAATGGCCACGACGATGCACTGGTCACCAAACCGCAGCGCCGCCCGCTCGATCAGATCGGGGTCCCGGACGGCGGCCGAGTTGAGCGAGACCTTGTCGGCACCGGCCGCCAGCACCGCGCGGATGTCGTCCTCGCTCCGAAGACCCCCACCGATCGTGAACGGGATGAACACCTCCTCGGCCGTACGCTCGACGAGGTGGATCATCGTGTCGCGTTCCTCGTGGGTAGCCGTGATGTCGAGGAACACGATCTCGTCCGCGCCATCCCGGTCATAGCGGGCGGCAAGTTCCACCGGGTCCCCGGCATCCCGCAACCCGACGAAGTTGACCCCCTTTACGACGCGACCGCGATCGACGTCTAGGCAGGGAATCACGCGGATCATCGATCGGTCGCCGCGAGGGTGGCGATGGCATCGGAGACACCGAAGCGGCCCTCGTAAAGGGCACGTCCGACGATGACCCCTCGGATGTTGGGAAGGCGAAGCTCAGCGATCGCGGTGAGATCGTCGAGGGACGAGATCCCTCCCGACGCGAGGATCGTCAGGGGCGGCGCAGCCTGCGACACCCTGCGCAAAGCCTCAAGATTGGGTCCTGCGAGGGTTCCGTCCCGCCCGATGTCCGTGTAGAGCAGATGGCGCACGCCCGTGCGGACAAGGTCGGCGGCCACGTCCACGGCGGTCCGGTCGGACATGTGCGTCCACCCGTGGGTGGCAACCATCCCGTCACGGGCGTCGAGCGCCACCACGAGACGGTCGCCGAGTCTCCCGGTGGCCCACGCGAGGAACTCCTCGTCCTCGATCACGGCGGTGCCGACGACAAGACGATCGACCCCGGTCGCGATGCCCGTCTCAACCGCCGCGCGGTCGCGCAACCCGCCACCCAGTTGGACCATGCCCGGGAACGTGGCGGCGAGCTGGGCGATGATGGGGGCGTGCACCGGGTTCCCGGTCTGCGCTCCGTCGAGGTCAACGACATGAAGACACGTGGCCCCCTCGCGGGCGAACGTGCGCGCCTGGGCAACCGGGTCCTCGTTGAACACGGTGGACCTCTCGAAATCGCCCTGCACCAGCCGCACTGCCGCGCCGTCCCGCAGGTCGATCGCGGGATAGACCTCAATCATGCTGCCACCGCCCGGCCGGAACGCACGCCATCAAGCCAATGCCCTAGGAGCGACAAGCCTGCGGTGCTCGACTTCTCGGGGTGGAACTGCAGTCCCATCACGCATCCGTGCCCCGCGGCGGCGGCAAATCGGGTTCCGTGCACCGCCGTTCCGAGGACGTCGGCCGCGCTCGCGGGCTCGCACACGTAGGAGTGGACGAAGTAGTACGTGCGGGATCCCGCCGCACCCCCGACCGGCGCGAGCATCGCGCCATCTCTCCAGGTCACCTCACTCCAGCCGATGTGCGGAACCTTCATGTCCGTTCGCAGACGCCGCACCCGCCCTTTGAGGATACCGAGGCCTGGAACGCCCGGACTCTCCTCGCTGTCCTCGAACAGAACCTGGAGACCCAGGCAGATTCCGAGCACGGGTACCCCCGCACCTGCGGCTTCACGGAGCATGCCGGCAAAGCCGCCGCTCTCGAGGCGCTCCATGGCGGCCCCGAACCGCCCGACACCGGGCAGCACGATCGCGTCCGCGCCGGCGGCCTCCTCGGGGCGCGTCGCGATTCGTACACGCGCCCCGAGGCGCTCAAGCGCCTTTCCGGCACTCCGAAGGTTGCTCATCTCGAAATCCAGCAGGGCGACCATCGGCCCGGACCGATCCGGACTCACAGACGACCTTTGCTGGACGGGACGCCGCCCACGCGATAGTTGATGGCCACGGATGCAGAAAGCGCCCTGGCCACTCCCTTAAAAACACCCTCGATGACGTGGTGCGGGCCTCCCGCCGCCAGTACCCGGACGTGCAGCGTCATACGCGACGCGTTGACCATCCCGCGCAGGAACTCCGCCACGAGATCGGTCTCGAATCCACCGATCACCGTCGCGGGGAGCGAAGCATCGAAGGCGAGGAAAGGTCGTCCGGACAGGTCCATCGCCACCTGCACGAGAACCTCGTCCATCGGCACGAGTGCACTTCCGTACCGTTCCACGCCGCTCCGGTCCCCCAGGGCGAAGTCGAGGGCCTCGCCGAAAGCGATACCGACATCCTCCACGGTGTGGTGGCTGCCGGTTGCGAGGTCACCGCGTGCGGTGACGGAGATGTCCACGAGAGAGTGGCGGGCCAACAGCACCAGCATGTGGTCGAAGAACCCCACGCCGGTCGTCGCGTCGGCGACACCGGTCCCGTCGAGGTCAATCCGCACCTCAACATCTGTCTCTCCCGTCGTACGACGGACTGTTGCGGTCCTGCTCATCGTGACGTCCTGATCTCGGCCGATCGGCGGTGTTCGGGAAACCCTTCCGCATCCGCGAGAGCGGAGACGTACGGGGCAAGTTGGTCAACGGCCCCCTGTGGGATGTCCACGACTGCCATACGGCGCATGTACGTTGTGGGTCCGACAGCCGACGCGTGACGTGCAGCGCCCCCTGTCGGAAGGATGTGGTTGGAGCCGGCGACGTAGTCGCCGAACGCGGTCGCGCCGAGCGGCCCGAGGAATACGCACCCCGCCCGCCGGATCTGTGGCGCGATGGCCTCGGCATCGGTGAGTGCGAGTTGCAGGTGCTCCGGCGCAAATGCCTCGGCGAGGGCGATGGCGTCCTCCTGCGACGAGCAGTCGACAAGGGTGATTGTACCCACGGGAGGGCTCTGGTTGGACAGGGCGATCGCGATTGCGTCGTTCACGGCCGAATCCCACGCCACGCAGACGGCGGATGAATCGGCACCGTGCTCGGCCTGCGCCAGAAGATCGGCGGCGATTGCCGCGGGGTTGACCGAGATGTCGGCCACGACCAGGAGCTCGCTGGGACCGGCGATGGAGTCGATTCCGACGATGCCGAATACCTGCCGCTTTGCCTCCTGAACCCACGGGTTGCCCGGACCCGTAATGACGTCCACGGGCCGGATCGTCTCAGTGCCATACGCCATGGCCCCGATGGCCGCCGCCCCGCCGGCCGCAACAACCTCGGTCACCCCAAGAATTCCCGCGGCGGCGAGAACGACCGCATCCGGGGTTCCGTGGGGCCCTGCGGGCGTGGCCACGACAATCCGGTCCACCCCGGCCACCTGCGCGGGCACGACACCCATGATGAGGCTCGACGGGTACGCCGCCCGCCCCCCGGGGACGTAGACGCCGGCGGCTCCGACGGGCATGACTCTCACGCGTACGGACTGCCCAGGCGCGAGGACCACCTCCGAGCCGGTGGGCAGTCCCGCCTCGGCCACTGCCCGGACCTGCGCGGCGGAGAACGTGATCGCATCACGCAACGAGGGGGACAGCGCGTGCATGGCCGCTTGGATGACGTCATCCGGGACATACGGTGACGGACCCGCAAAATCCGGGCATTCGAACCGCCGGGTCGCCTCGATCACGGCGGAATCGCCGCGCTCGCGTACGTCCGCCAGTGTCCTCATGACATCCGCAACGGGGCCGTCCACCGCGGAGGGCCGGAACGTGGGCGCCAAGACCGTGGCCTGCCCCGTGGGCATGCGCAGGCGTCGGATCTCACTCACCGCGTGACCTCCTCGAACCTCCGCATAAGATCGTCGATGACGGACGGGTGAAGTTTGTGACTCACCCGGTTTGCGATGAGCCGTGCCGTGGATTCGAAGATCGTCTCTCTCTCCACGAGGCCGTTCTCCCGGAGCGTACGTCCGGTCGCAACGAGGTCCACGATGCCATCGGCGAGACCCACGAGAGGGGCCAACTCCACCGACCCGTTGACCTTGACGATCTCGGCGTTTCGACCGGTGGCGGCGAAGAAGCGCTCGGCGCACGTGACGTACTTTGTCGCCACCCGAACGACGCCGAAGCGTTCCATGACCTCGGCGGTCGAATCCGCTCCCTCGGCGGTGCACCATGCCATGCGGCACTTCCCGAAACCGAGGTCGGCCAGTTCGTACACGTCGGGCTGACGCTCAAGCAGAACGTCCCGCCCCACGATGCCGAGGTCGGCCGCACCACTTTCCACGTACGTGGGGACGTCACTCGGGCGCGTCGTGATGTAGGTGGGGCCACCCGGGACCGTGATGATGAGACGGCGCCCCGCATCCCGCAGAGGATCCACGGGCAGGCCGACGGCCTCGAGCACCGCAATCGCATCCTCAAAGAGCGCGCCGAGGGGGACACAGATCTTCAGTTCCACGGACCCTCCTCGAGGAGGACCACACGTGTGCGGGAACCCAGAATCAGATCGTCCACGTTCCACGCGCCATCGACGTGGCGCGCGACGAACCGACGGTCGTCCATGCGGGCAA
Organism: Thermoleophilia bacterium; assembly: GCA_009694365.1. Classification (GTDB taxonomy): domain Bacteria; phylum Actinomycetota; class Thermoleophilia; order Miltoncostaeales; family Miltoncostaeaceae; genus SYFI01. The sequence goes on from SHVE01000006.1 coordinate 53,438, forward strand.
GGCCCTCGGGATCGGGGTGCCCGGCGGGCACCGCCACCACACACACACCAGTACGCCGCAGCGATGCGGCCGCGTCCACCGCATCATCGTCTCCGCCGACGACAACCACTCCCACCGGTGGGGTCGGGCGGTAACGCCCCACCGCGTGGTGGAGAAGGTCAAGGATCACCGCCACGCCCACGGCGGGACGTGAGCGCCCGAACCGCGCGGCAAGACCGTCGTAGCGACCGCCCACCGCGACCGGCACGGCAACGCCGCCGGCGTACGCCTCAATGACGATTCCCGAGTAGTACGACCAGTCACGCACGACGCCGAGGTCGATCATCGGCGGGGCCACACCCTGGGCCTCGATGAGTGCGAGGGTCCGGCGGATCCGATCCGTTTCCGATGCCGTGTCGGGGGCCGCGGCGGCAATCCGGTCGAGCACCTCCGTACCGCCCCGCAAGACCGGGAGTGCCTCGAGCAGCAACCCGATGTCACCACCCACGTCGAGTGAAGCGCACACGTTGCGCCAATCCACGATGCTCCGACCACGAAGTGCCCCCCACAGGGCAACCCGGTCGTCCTCGGTCACCTCCGCGGCGGACAGGATGGCCTCCACGAGAGCAACCGAACCGATCGCAATGCGTACATCGGCAAGGCCCGTGGCGGCGAGGCCGGCCGACAGCGCCGCGATGACTTCGGCATCGTCTCCGGGGCCACCATCACCCACGAGTTCGATCCCGGTCTGGCGTTGCTCCGCGCTCTCGGCGGTGCCGTGGGCCGGCGGCCGGATGACCCGCGCGGTATACGTCACACGCACCGGGCCGGGGTGGTCGGCCATGCGGGTTGCGATGAGCCGTGCGATGGGGATCGTGAGGTCGGGGCGCAAGACCAGCACACGCCCGTCATCGTCGAACAGGCGATACGCCCGGCCCACGCCCTCCTCCTCCGCGCGCGCCAATACGTCCGCGAACTCGATCAGCGGTGTCATCACCTCGCGATAGCCGAACGCGCTGAAGGTGGCCCCCAGCGCGGAGCGGAGAGCACCGAGCTCCATCGCCTCGACCGGGAGTACGTCACGCACCCCGACCGGAAGTGGTACCGGATCGGTCATCGTCAGTCGTCCACCCGTTCGATGTGGGCACCGACGGCCCGGAGGCGCTCATCAATGCGCTCGTACCCGCGATCGATCTGCCCGATGTTCCCGATCGTTGTGGTTCCTTTCGCAGCGAGACCGGCGATGAGCATGGCCATCCCGGCACGGATATCGGGACTGTCCACTCGCTCACCATAGAGCTGAGCGGGTCCGCTCACGACCGCCCGGTGCGGATCACACAGAATGATTCGGGCACCCATGGCGACGAGCTTGTCGACGAAGAACAGCCGGTTCTCGAACATCTTCTCGAAGATCATGACCTCACCGTGCGCCTGCGTGGCCACGGCGGTAGCGATGGATGTGAGATCGGCCGGGAACGCGGGCCAAGGTCCGGAATCGATCTTGGGAATCGCCCCGCCCTCGTCCGACACGATCACGAGCGACTGATCCGGCGGAACCCGCAACGATCCGTCGTCCTGCCACTCCACGCGTATCCCGAGGCGCTCGAATCCGAGGAGGATCATGCGCAGGTCCGATGGGCGGGCCTCCGAGATGACGAGGTCGGAACCGGTAATCGCCGCGAGGCCGATGAACGAGGCGATCTCGATGTAGTCCGGTCCCACTCGGTATCGACCCCCACCCAAGCGCTCGACGCCATCGACGATGAGTCGGTTCGTGCCGATACCGTCGATCTGCGCGCCGAGCGTGACGAGGAAGTTCGCAAGGTCTTGGACGTGCGGCTCGCACGCCGCGTTCAGAATCGTGGTGCGGCCCTCGGCGAGCACGGCTGCCATGAGGATGTTCTCGGTCGCCGTGACGGACGCCTCGTCGAGAAATATCTCGCACCCGGTCAGGCGGTCCTGTTGCATGACGTACGACCGACCCTGCATCTCCACGGATGCCCCGAGCGCCCGGAACCCCATAACGTGGGTGTCGATGCGCCGGCGGCCGATGAAGTCGCCTCCGGGCATGGGGATGTCCACCCGCCCCTCCCGCGCGAGCAGGGGGCCCGCGAACAGCACGGATGCACGGAGGCGGCGGCACAGATCCGGGTCGAGGGTTGTGGTCCGAATGCGGTCGGCGCGGAACGCAAGCGCACCGTCGGGCTCCTCCCGCACCGACACCCCGATGTCGTCCAGAATCGCGATCATCGCGTGGACGTCGTGAATGTCCGGGACATTCACGAGGATGACCTCCTCATCGGTGAGGAGGGTGGCGGCGAGGATGGGCAGGGCTGCGTTCTTGTTACCCGTGGGGGTAACCGTCCCCGCCAGCGCGTGCCCGCCCTGGATCACGAACTGCTGGCTCACAACTCGGCACGCTAACACGCCGTGAGTTCGGCCAAACCTTCCCCAAGCCGGTCGATGTCCCCGGCGTTCGTAAAGAACCCACATGAGGCCCGGAGTGACCCCGGTGCGGGGAGGGGACGAATGATCACCCCGCGGGCCGACAGGAAACGGGCGACCTCCTCCGCACCGTGCCCTCGCACGGAGAACGCCACCAGACCCGATGCCGATTCCACGGGAAGCGCGAGGACAACGTCGGGCACGTTCGAGAGGACCTCCCGGCACGCGGCGGCCGCGGCACGCGTTCCCATCTGCACGCGGTCCCATCCGAGGGACTCAAGCCATCCGAGCGATGCCGTCCAGCCCGCGAGAAGGATCTCGGGGAATGTCGACGCCTCGTACCGGCGTGCACCCGGATACACGCGGAGCGATCCGTCCCATCCGTGTGCTTCTCCCGTCTCGTACCCGCTCACCGTCACGGTGATGCGCTCCCGTGCCTCGGGCGACACCCATAGCGCACCAAGGCCCTCGGGGCCGAGGAGCCACTTCTGGGCGGGAAGCGCGTAGGCATCCGCGCCGAGGGCCGCCGGGTTACTCGCCACCGCGCCCGCCGCCTGGGCACCATCCACCAGGGTCATCGCCCCAACCGCTCGTGCGGCCTCGGACGCACCCGGGACGTCCAAGACGGCACCCGTCAACCACGACACGTGCGACAGGCACACCAACCGAGTGCGCGCGGTGCACGCCCGCGACACGAGCTCTCCCAGCGGACCGGACCCATCCCCCGCATCGACCACCCGCACCGTGGCACCTGCCCGGGCCGCAGCGAACGCGACCGGAACCGCAAGCCCTGGGTGCTCCATGTTGGTCATCACGATGTTGTCGCCTCGGCGCAGCCCCACGCCCGAGATCACCACGTTCATGGCGTGGGTCGAACTCTGGGCGATCGCCACATTGCCGCTGACCGAACCCAGCGCCCGCGCGACGGCCGCCCGGGCCGCCGCCTGCCGCTCCCGCCCAGCGTCCACGGCGGTCGCGCTCATCCGGCCGCGAGTGGACTGCTCCGCGATCATGTCCCGCATGGCCTCGGTGGCCACATCGGGGAGAGGCCCGGCACCACCGGAGTTGAGGTAGGCCTCGGCCGCTAGCGCGGGCAATCGCGCGCGCACCGCACCCCGACCGGCATCCCACCGCCCACTCCGTCCCAACATGACCTCAGGTCCTCCCCTTAGGCGCCCAACGGCGACGCCCGGACACGACATCGCCGACGGCCGCCTCGATCCGGATCGCATCCACCGCCCCGGATCGCACCAAACCCTCCGGGAATGAATACTCCGCAACATCATCCGGCAGGATGATGTTGGCCCACACGGTGTCAGACACCGGAACGCCACACGGTGTCTGACACCGTGGGAATCGTCCCGCGCGTCCACGGCACCGGTAGGGAGCATCACGTGATGGATCGCATCCGCCGTCCCGGTTCTGGAAAACCGGGGGACCGGGGGGCCGAACCATTCCCCGCGGGGGATCCGTCCCCAGCCAACTGCCATCCCGTTCCCACCGAACTCCCCGTGCATCCGGAAGGACATCGGTCGGTCGTACCCTGACGCGACGCATCAACCGCCGCGTCGGAGGAACTACGGTGACGATGGACCCACGTACCCGGGCAACCGGACCGCCGCCGATCGTCTGGATGCAGGCACACCCGCCCTCGTGGTGGTATGCCACACGGACTGCGACCGCAGACCTGACATCGGTGAGACCGATGGCTGGTATCACGGCCGGGCGCACCACGCCGACAATCACGCGGTCCCATACGGGCGGGGTTGGCGGTGTCACGGCCGAATCGTACGGCCCGACCGGGCCAGCGAGATCAGACCGGAACGACGAAAGGGTTTCCACATCACGCCGGAAGGGTAAGGACAACCACGAGCGACGCCACACTCGGGCAACTCTCTCCGGTGCAGTACGGGACGGTCACCCCCACCACCGACCACCATCAGGAAGAGCAATCTGCGTAATCAATCCCTGTCCACGGAAGTCAATGAACGTGTTCTCGACCATGGCGCGGCATGGTAGTCAGACGGGTGCACCAGCGACGCGAACGACCGAGTGCCTGACACCCGGTCGTTCCACACGCCGAGGCGTATGTCAATGGCGGATAGGGAGGCGTTCGGCAACGGGCCGATCGGATCCTTCGGGGGCATCGAGCGGCTCGGGGCCGTCATCCCGGTCCAGATCGGTGATCACGATTCGATCCTCTGGGTTGAGGTACCACACTGACAGCGGCACGGATGGAGTTCGAAAGATCGTCTCAAGGGGTTATGGCAGCCCCTTTCCGGCCATCTTGATGACCGTTCATCCGTACCGCCAGCGTCTCCCGGGTGCGGTGATTCATGCCGACACTCCGGCACGCCGTCGAATTCGTGAGCCCCTGTGCGGCAGACCGGGAAACTGCTCACGCTGCCCCGCCCGCGTATTGGGCCGACGAACTCCATCTCCCCGCTGCAGCACGTCCATCGCACCCCCCGCTCCACCGCGGGGTTGCGACGTTCGTGGGAATCCGCCTGATGGGTGGGGCACCCCACGAGCGCCCGGCTCGCTCACTCAGTCCCGTGCGCCCCCGATTTCAAGGCGCCCGGGGAGCCCCTCCGCGTGGGCCCGGGACCCTCACAGTGACGTTTGGGTCGGCGACCTCCCTCACCTGCACCACCGGCGCCCACGCGGCGGGAGCGGTGGACGTGGTGGTGACAAACCCCGACACCAAGGCGGCAACCGCCTCCGGCACCTTCACCTACGTTGCCGCGCCCACGATTATCTCAGCCAGCCCCACCGTTGGCTCCATCGCCGGCAGCACCGTGCTCACCATCACCGGTACGGGGTTCGTGAGTGGTTCCACGGTGAGCGTGGGCGGAGTGTCCTGTACCTCGGTGACCGTGGCATCCCTGACCTCCCTCACCTGCGCCACCGGCGCCCACGGGGCGGGAGTGGTGGATATCGTGCCCCGCACCGGACGATCTCCCGGGGGCTCACTCAGCAATCGTTCCGTCATTGGCGGGTCGAACTCGGACGGAGGGAACGCGGAGAAGCCACCGGAACGACGAAGGGCCGCTCGTGACAGCGGCCCTTCGATGTAATGAATCCCGGCGGCGACCTACTCTCCCGCGAACGTGAGTCCGGAGTACCATCGGCGCTGAGGGGCTTAACTGCTCTGTTCGGAATGGGAAGAGGTGTCTCCCCCTCGCAGTAACCACCGGGAAGTGTTGAGGGTGAACCCTCAAAACTGCACAGCGACGTAGGTGTATTTCAAGCCCTCGGAGTATTAGTACGGGTCTGCTCCACACATTGCTGCGCTTCCACATCCCGCCTATCAACCAGGTAGTCTCCCTGGATCCTTACCCCCTCGAAGGGGTGGGAGATCTCATCTCGAGGTGGGCTTCCCGCTTAGATGCTTTCAGCGGTTATCCCGTCCAGACGTAGCTAACCAGCAATGCCGTTGGCACGACAACTGATGCACCAGGGGTCTGTTCATCCCGGTCCTCTCGTACTAGGGACGACTCCTCTCAAATCTCCAGCGCCCACCGCAGATAGGGACCGAACTGTCTCACGACGTTCTGAACCCAGCTCGCGTACCGCTTTAATGGGCGAACAGCCCAACCCTTGGGACCAACTCCAGCCCCAGGATGCGACGAGCCGACATCGAGGTGCCAAACCCTCCCGTCGATGTGGACTCTTGGGGAGGATAAGCCTGTTATCCCCGGAGTACCTTTTATCCGTTGAGCGACGGCAATTCCACTCTTGACCGCCGGATCACTATGACCAGCTTTCGCTCCTGCTCGACTTGTAGGTCTCGCAGTCAAGCTCCCTTATGCCATTACACTCTACGCACGATTTCCAACCGTGCTGAGGGAACCTTTGTGCGCCTCCGTTACATTTTAGGAGGCGACCGCCCCAGTCAAACTGCCCACCTGACACTGTTCGCAACCCGGATTACGGTGTCGCGTTAGAAACCCAGAACATCCAGGGTGGTATCCCAAGGGCGGCTCCACACGGACTGACGTCCATGCTTCCCAGCCTCCCACCTATCCTGGACAGGACATCCCAAATTCCAATATCAAGCTGCAGTAAAGGTTCACGGGGTCTTTCCGTCTTGCGGCGGGTAGTCGGCATCTTCACCGACACTACAATTTCACCGAGTC